>JAFAPG010000085.1 GCA_019247235.1 Acidobacteriota bacterium | reverse complement strand
GCTGCTACTCTCAACCGATGGCATCACGGAAGCCGAAAACGGCACACTCGAAGAGTTCGGCGACGAGCGCCTGCTACAAGCCGCTCGCGCAAGCCAGGGAAGCGCGCTCGAAGTTCAACGCGCTATCATGCAGCAGGTCACGGCCTTTTGCGGTAAGAATTTCCGTGACGATGCAACCTTACTGGTTCTACGAATCTCTTGAGCGACGCCGGGGTATGTAGGAGTTCGAGGAAGCTGATCATGACTGCGAAAAGCAAACATCGTGATCATGGCCAGCAGCTTACGCCAAGTCACGGCAGTTTCACACGAATGACCGGAAAAGTGCCGCTGCAGCCGTGCCCTTCCGGCTAGGCCCGAGATTGCGGCGGAATAGCGATCTCTGGGACCGTATGTGCTGGGCGGTGCCATTCCGACGCTTGCTGGTTGGGGCAGCTGGACAAAGTCTGGCGCCGGGCTCTCTTGCCCTCGTTGCTGGCAGCTCAAAGCCTCCGCTATGATGGGAGGATGAGCTTTGCCGATACGGTCGTCCTTTTCGTTTTGGCCTTGCTTTTGTTCGGGCCGAAGAAGCTGCCGCTGATCGCCCGGCAAATCGGCAAGGCGCTGAACGAGTTCCGGCGCGCATCGAACGAATTTAAAGCGCAAATTGAGGCTGAAATCAGTCAGCTAGAGTATCAAGAGCGGCAAAAGAAAGAAGAGGCACAGAAGATATTGCCGCCCGCAGATTCGGTACCTTCCACTCAGTCGGCCCGCCAGTCGGAGCCAGAAACCGGGGATAGCCCAACGCCTCCAGCTCAGGACTTAGACGCTGCCGCTTCAAACGCCACCAATGTCTGAAGTTACCACCCCGCTACTGGAGTCGCCGGACCGCGAAGAGGAAAGAATGCCGTCGATGAGCTTCCTCGAGCATCTCGAGGAGCTGCGTACGCGAATCTTCCATTCGCTGGTGGCAGTGGCTGCGGGTATGGGAATCTGCTGGTGGTATCACGAAGCCCTGTTCGGCTTCATGCAGAAGCCCATCCTGGATGTGCTCAGGCCGCATGGGGTCGAAAAACTTGTCGTCCTCACACCGACTGAGGCCTTCAACCTTTATTTAAAAGTTTCCGCGCTGGCAGGATTGTTTGTTACCTCGCCCTATGTCCTCTATCAGGTCTGGCTCTTCATCTCCCCCGGGCTCTATCGGCGGGAAAAACGCTACGCCGTGCCTTTTTTGTTTTCCACGGTATTTCTGTTCTTTGCGGGCGGATATTTCGGATACCGCGCCGTGTTCCCCGCGGCCTTGAAATTCCTAATCGCTATTGGCTCGCAGTTCACGCCCATGATCACGGTGCACGAGTATACCGATCTGTTTTTGACCGTGATCCTCGGGCTTGGGCTAGTCTTTGAGATGCCGATTCTGATCTTTTTTCTCGCCTTAATGGGCGTGGTTAGTGCGGGGTGGATGTGGCGAAATATCCGCTATGCCATTCTGGGCATCTTCATCGTGGCGGGAGCTCTGGCTCCAACTCCCGACATCAGCAGCATGTGCATTTTTGCTGCTCCGATGCTGGCACTGTATGTCCTCAGTATCGGGATAGCTTGGTTTGTGCATCCCACGCAGAGAAAAGCGCGTGAAGCGAGAAAATCCAGCTAATCCAGACAACATACCGGCAATTTCTCGGCTGACCTCGCGCCATTGCGCCTCCTTGCTCGCCTTGGTCGCTGTGAGCGGGGCAATCGGGTGTACCCACACCACTCCGGTGGCCGAGTCGCAGGTCGAAAACTCCGTCGAGCTTCGGCAAGAATCGGTGGCTTCCTCTCTCCCCTCGCAGTCGGTTCCGGCTCCGAGTTTTAATGCCAGCCGAGCGATGCAGTATGTAAAAGAACTGGTCGCTTACGGTCCGCGCCCCCTGGGCAGCGAGAATCATAAAAAGGTTGAGCGTTATATTTTGACTCATCTTCAAGGTGACCGCGTGGAACAGGATGACTTTGAGATCACTGCCCGGGAAGGCCGTTTTCCGGTTCATAATATCGTCGCCAAATTTCCGGGCTCGCGAGAGGGGATCATTGTCATTGCCAGCCATTACGACACGAATTGGCCGCTGCGGCGTAGCGCCTACATTGGCGCGAATGACGGAGCGTCTTCGAGTGGACTGTTGTTAGAGTTAGCCAACCAACTTCGCGGCAAACGGCGCGACGGTTACAACGTTTGGTTGCTCTGGGATGATGCCGAAGAATCTATGAGGTTGCCCTGGGTGGATGCTGAGTCGCTCTATGGGGTACGCCATCTGGCGCAAAAATGGCAGGAAGACGGCACCATTAAAAAAATTAAGGCGTTCATCTTGGAAGACATGATTGGAGACTCCGACCTGAACATTGATCGCGATACTTCTTCTACCAGTTGGCTGGCAGATCTGGTGTATGAGGCGGCCACTCGGGTCGGCTACCAGTCGCATTTCTTTGCGCGACAACTGGAGGTCAAAGATGACCACCGGCCTTTTCTTGAACGTGCGGTGCCGGCCGTCGACTTGATCGATTTTAATTATGGGTACAACAACGTGTTCTGGCATACAACCCAGGATACGATCGATAAGCTCAGCCCGAAGAGCTTGGCGATTGTGGGAACGGTTACACTGGAGACGGTTAAGTTACTCGATTTGCGCTAGGCGGTAGTCAAGACGCGAGCCGCCGCGGGACCACCTCGGGCGCGACTCGACCGCCATAGTAGTTGGAGTAGCTTTGCGAAGGTCTTGAAAGCCGACGGCGAAGGTGACGACGCTCCTCAGCTGGATCCTATTCAATGTTTTTGTAGCGGCGGCAATGGCCCTTGATCTCAGCCTGTTTAAGCAGGGCTGCGAGACTTTAAGGATACGTCAGGCTGTGGTCCGGAGCGCTCTGTGGATAATACTTGCGGGCACTTTTGCCGTGATCGTCTATGCAACTCAGGGACAGGTGGCTGCCCTTGAGTTCTCGACCGGATACGTGATCGAGCTCTCGCTTAGCGTCGACAATCTATTTATCTTCTTGCTCATTTTTCGCTATTTCCGGCTGCCCGAAGCTAAGCAGCTCCGCGTCTTGTTTTGGGGCATCCTG
>JAFAPG010000571.1 GCA_019247235.1 Acidobacteriota bacterium | reverse complement strand
CATTCTGATGCCGCCACTACATGATGCAACCTATAGAACTACCGGCCCGCGATACCCGCCTACTAACCATGCTTTCTATGTGCTCGTTCAAAGACTAGGATGGGCGCTCAGACAGGAAGGCGAGCGTCGTTGTCGGGCGGAACGTGTGATGCCTCAGCCACAGGGTGCGGGAGCTATCCTTAAGCTAACCAAGGTTCTTTTTTTTGTCAACCGTCAACGTGGCTGTAATCGGAGAATCCTGAGATCGCCAACGTGCACGTCGCTGCACTGCACTTGCAATGTGAATGGTTTGGCAGATGCGGAAAGTTAGCGGGACGGTTGGCTCTTACTCGGCATCTATCCATTGCCGGAGCGTCTGGACTCCGATTGCAAGGCCGGCGCTTGTAAGGAAGTTGTGGAAATCGTCCGGTAGCGGCCCCACAAACTCAAGCCGTTCACTGCGGCGTGGGTGCCTGATGGTCAATGCCAGCGCATGCAGAGCCTGGCCATTACGGCTCCATCCAGGACTGCTTTTACCCCCGTAGAGATTATCACCCAGGCAGGGATGTCCCCTTGCCGCGAGGTGCACGCGGATTTGATGGGTGCGGCCAGTTTGCGGGCGTGCCCTAACGAGCGTCGCCGGAGTCGGCGCGGCCGTAAAACGATGGAGCACCAGGAAATCGGTGCTGGCCTCACGCGGCTTATAAGATCGAGTCGACATGCGCTTGCGTTCGGTCGGATGGCGCCCCACCGGTCGGTCAATCATGAACCGATCTTGCCGGACGATACCTTGCACAATAGCCAGATAGGACTTGCTAACCTCGCGCTGCTTGAACTGATGCGAGAGCGCCATGCGCGCGAACGGAGTTCTCGCGACTACCATCACCCCCGAGGTTTCCTTGTCGAGCCGGTGTACAATGCCTGGTCGCAGAAAACCTTCAGGTTCAGCCATCGCCGCCAGATCGGGAAACCGTTTCATCAAAATGTTGACAAGGGTCGAATCCAGATGGCCTGGCGATGGATGGACGGGTACACCTGCCGGTTTGTTCACCGCCAGCAATTCCTGGTCGTCGAATAAGACCTCAACATGCTCGCTGGCAGCGTTTGCTGTCCCAAAATGAGGCAGCACCGTTGGTTGCGCGCGTACAGCAGAGATGATCTCGACCCGGTCTCCCGGACGGACGGCGGAGGAAGCACGGACCGCGGTTCCGTTTAGTGTTACAAGTCCCGCCTTTATCATCCGCCCGATCTGCGAGCGCGAATGTTCAGGCGCGAGCGCAGCGGCAACGAATTGATCAAGCCGCCTGTGCTGGTGACCGTCAGCGACCACCAGGATGTGGGCAGATTCACGGCGTACGGGTGATTCCAGCAAAAACTCCGGTCAGAAACGGTAAGACACCGGGTGGGCCTTTTCGTAAGCCGCTATCTCTTGCTCGTGGGCCAACGTTAGTGCGACGTCATCCAGCCCTTCGAGCAGGCATTTTTTTGCAAATGGTTCAATCTCGAAATGGGCTTCCCAACCATACTCATCCGCGACGCTCTGGCGCGCAAGGTCGATCGTAAGTTGGTAAGCATCATGTTCTTTGATCGCCGCGAAAATTGTATCGATCTCGTCGGACTTCAGGATTACAGGCAACAGTCCATTCTTGAGGCTGTTATTGCTGAAAATATCGGCGAAGCTGGGTGCGATAACGGCTCGAAATCCATAATCAGCCAAGGCCCATACTGCATGTTCGCGCGAACTTCCGCAGCCGAAATTCGCTCGTGCCACCAGAATCGTTGAATTCCGGAAGCGCGGCTGCTCAAGCACGAACTGGCGGTCAGGCTGTTTGCGCCAGTCGTAGAACAGTCCGCCCCCTAATCCACTGCGCACCACTGCCTTGAGAAACTGCTTGGGAATGATTTGGTCCGTATCAACATTGGGCCGATCCAGCGGGGCCACCAAGCCGGTGAAATTCTTAAACCGTTCCATCTACCTGCCTCCACCCTGGTTAGACCACTCGCGAACGTCCACGAAATGGCCAGCTACGGCTGCCGCTGCGGCCATTATCGGACTGACTAGATGGGTACGGCCACCCGCGCCTTGGCGTCCCTCGAAATTACGATTTGACGTGCTGGCGCATCGTTCACCAGGTTTCAGGATATCGGGGTTCATCCCGAGGCACATGCTGCAGCCGGCCTCGCGCCATTCGAACCCGGCATCGGTGAAGATTTTGTCGAGGCCCAACGCTTCTGCCTCGTTTTTGACTAGTTGTGAACCGGGTACCACCATTGCCCGCACGCTTGGCGCTACTTTGCGGCCTCTGACGATGTTGGCCGCAGCTTTTAAATCACTGACCCGCGAGTTCGTGCATGATCCAATGAACACGCGGTCGAGCTTGATGTCCTCGATAGGCGTTCCCGGCCTCAATGCCATGTAGTTGAGCGCTAGTTCTGCGGCGCGCCGCTGTGTCGGATCATTGAAATTTGCGGGATCCGGGACCTTCGAGCTGACGTCGGTCACCATCCCCGGGTTGGTGCCCCAAGTGACCTGGGGCGAAAAGGTAGACGCATCGAAGGTGAGCTTGCGGTCGAACCTGGCGTGCGGATCTGAATGGAACGTCAGCCAACGCTCTGCAAGTGCATCGAATTGGCTGCCGGTGGGAACAAATTGGCGCCCACGCAGGTAATCGACGGTTTTCTGATCGGCCGCGACCATTCCCGCGCGCGCGCCACCCTCGATTGTCATGTTGCAGACCGTCATCCGCTCTTCCATCGACAACTGCTGGAACGTGGAGCCGCGATATTCGATTACATAGCCCGTTCCACCGTCCGTGGTGATTCTGCCAATAATGCCGAGGATCAAGTCCTTGGCGCTTACTCCCAATCCTAACTGTCCCTCAACGCGAATTTCCATCGATTTCGGCTTAGCCTGCCAGAGACATTGTGTGGCGAGCACATGTTCGACTTCGCTCGTTCCAATGCCAAATGCCAGGGCACCCATGGCGCCATGCGTGGCAGTATGACTGTCGCCACAGACGATCGTCATCCCCGGCTGACTGAGGCCGAGTTCGGGTCCGATGACGTGCACGATTCCTTGCTCACGCGAGCCCAAGTCGTAGAGACGGACGCCGAAATGGGCGCAGTTTTTTCTCATCATCTCAATCTGGAGCTTGGAGTCCTGGTCGGTAATCGGCAGCGAACGGTCGGTGGTTGGCACGTTATGGTCCATGGTGGCAAAGGTCCGCTCGGGGCACCGCACCCTGCGCCGGGCCTTCAGCAATCCCTCAAATGCCTGGGGTGACGTAACCTCGTGGACCAGGTGCAAATCGACATAAAGCAGCGCGGGCTGACCGGCCGCTTCAAAGACCACGTGCGAATCCCAAATTTTTTCAAAAAGCGTCTGCGCCGCCATCGCGGGAAATCTGCCTCCACATAGACCTGAGAATATAAAGGATTAGCCGACAGCGCGCCCTCCGGTAAAGCCGCAGGCCTAGGATGCGTAATGGGAATTGCGGGCTCGAACTCCCGAGGCGGCTCACGAAGTAAGTCGGAGCCCAGGGAATCTCCGAAAATCACAAGGATTGGTGGTCGCCAGACTTGCATTGCCTCCGATCGCAACGGCAGCAATCATGCAGTCGAATAGCAAGCCCCGCCGTCTCCCGGCCCAGTTAAAGAGCGCCGCGGCCCGGGCCGCATCCTCGCTGACGAACGGGATGGGTTCTCCCAGCATCATGCCGGCTAATGATAGGTCAGTCGAATCCAACGGGCCGCAAAGAAATTCAGACCATGCTACAGCGCTTATCCGTAGCACCGCCCCTGAATTTATCCACCGCGCGACTTCAAGCGTCTGGGTTGTTTTGGAAACCAGCGCTCGAATCAGGAAGCTGGTATCGAGATGAATTATGTCTTGCGCCATCGTTGGCGGGTAGAGCTCGCGATGCGCTCGCGGCGAGTTTCAACGGCCCAACTCTCGATTTGACGCTTGGTGAAGCGAGCTTTGACCCTCTTCTGAAGTTCCTCGAATGCTTGCAAAGGCGACCGCATGGTCGCGGCGTGGTTCTGAGCGGCCAACTCGATAGCACGGCGCAAGGCTTCCGATTTTGCCACGTGCCATTCGGCCGCGAGGTGATCAAGCTTTCGAACAGTCTCGACATCTAGAGAGTATGTGGACTTTACGCTCGTACGGGCCATACCTCGCCAATGATATGGCCGTACTCCCAGACTGGTCAAACTCAGACAACTGCGCTTTTACGAAATGGAGGTGAATTGAGCTTTCTTAACTCCTGACAGTCCGGTGTTGTCTTGCTGCTCTGAGGTGGCTGGGGCCTTAGCATCGTGTCTGCTGATGAATAGACCGTCCAAAAGGCGCGCGCATGACTCTCCAGTGCTTGTTGCGAGAGAATCAAAGGATAGATCCGTCCCCATTCCAGAACCAAGCCACAGAATATCCATTATTGGGAAGCCTGACGGCTTTCAGCAAACGCTTCGGCGCGAACGCTGTAACCCGCTCCATTACCGCTTATGATGACGCTGGTTGGCCGCCGACGTTTTGTGCTAGTCGATATGCAATTTAGCAGGAGCTTATAAGCATGGGTCTTAAGGGAAAGGCCGCCGCAATTGGCATTGCTGAACTCAAGCCCTGGAAAGAGGCGCCGGCCGGGGTGAC
>JAFAPG010000469.1 GCA_019247235.1 Acidobacteriota bacterium | reverse complement strand
GTGCCCCTCGCTGGTCTTATGTCCATCGCCACCGCCCATAATGAAAAGCCGTACGGGGGCGCCGCGATTGACGCCATTGTCGACACCCTTAAGCCAGTGGTCGAACCAAAGCGAGGTGAGCTGATCAGGATCGATACTTGCAGAGGGGCCAAACTCAGCTTCTCCGGCAGTTGTGCGCCTGGCTCCGCCATGCCACCACGGTCCGATCATCAACTTCTGGTTGTGCTTCGTCGCGCTCAGCGCGATCCAATTTAAACTCGTGCCACCCAGGTTGGAGTCGAACCAGCCGGTGAGATTGTAGACCGGGACATCCTTGTACTCAGCAACGTGATCCACTACATCGATGCCGAGGTCTTTCCAATAGCTGTCATTGTCACCGTGAGACATGGCCTCGATCAGCCAATGCTCATAGCTGGGGATCAAGCGGAGAGGTGTTGTGCCCGGGCGTAGCGGTAGGCCTTTCACATATTCACGCACCTGCTCTCCAAGTTTCGCCATGACCTCTTTGTTTCTTGCCCCATCCCGATCGCCTTCTGGCTCGTAAAGATTAAAAATCCAGTTCATCCATCGCAGTTCAAAGGCTCCATTATGGCGCAATCCGACACGTCCTACATCAGAGGTAGCATAGGCTGGAATCATGGCTTTCAGGCAGGGAGGGTTCGACACAGCAAGTGCGTGCTGTGTTCCCCCGGGGTACGAAGCTCCTACGGTACCAATGGCGCAATTGGACCAGGACTGCGAGCCGATCCAGCGGGCGGTATCGTAGCCGTCGTGAATATCATCACGAAAAAATCGCCAGACGCCTTCTGAGTTGAATCTACCGCGTACGTCCTGAAGTATGACGACATACCCCTGCTTGACCCAGTGATGGGCGTAATAAACATCGTTATCTTTTCCGTAGGGAGTGCGCTCGAGGATAACGGGAAACTTACCTTCGATTGGTTCGCCGTTTTCTCCCGGGCGATAGATATTTGTTGCAAGGCGGACACCGTCTCGCATGGGAATCATGAGGTTGTCGAACTCAGCAATGTCGTAGTTCAAGGAGCTCGAAGCATCCTGAGTGTGAGTCAGGTTCGCGGTTGAAGAGACCTGCTGCCAGGATGCGGCGAGATAGAGCTCCCGCCTAAAAGCGGTCGTCGGATAGCCGACAGCGGCTGTGCCCAATGCAAGGACGATGGCAGTAAATATCAGGCAAAGGCGGAAGACAGATTTCATGGTCTCTTCTCATCTCACATTCTGGCGTCCGTCCCCCTCATGCTTCGGGGGTAATAGGCCCGGAAACGAGGGGCAGCCATGGGCATAAGTAAACTATTAATCATTCGTAACTACAACCGATCGACGACGGGCGAGCCACTCCGCGAAGGCCAGGACGAGCGAGATCGGTTTCATGATGGTCAGGGCCTTAGATGATAGGATGCGGCCATTGGACCGGCACCCACCTGGTATTTTCGGGCGCGGACCAGTTCCGCGACCTGCCGAATGTGCCCGAGATCATGAAGCGCCCACTCGTTCAACATCTGGACAAGCAGGATCTCACCAAACTTTCGGTGTAGGGCGACACGGTCACCTGCGCCGTCTGGAAGATCGCGCAGAAATTTGATGTTGGTCTGGCGCTGATCTTCAAACTGATCGAAGGCCTCCTCCGCATCGGCACCACGATACAAGTCGAGGTACATTTGCGCATCGTCGGGCTCGAATTCGGGACGTCGTTCGGCCATGAACCGGTCGAGGCGCATCCGGTAGCAATGGCCCTCGGAATGAGAAAGATGGGCCAACACTTCGGCGATGGAGAAGCGCTCGGGCGCCGGGTTCCAGCGCGCATCTTCTTTGGTTAACTCGGTCATGAGACCGCGCAAAATTCCGGGGGTTGCCTCTAGCAGGTGCAGGCAAGGGAGTCCATTTTTCGCCATGAACTCATCCTACGCTTCCCAAATGTTTTCTCGAGCCAATGAATTGAATCCCCGCGGCCGAAAAATATTGATCAGGAAGACGGGGTTCTCAGCTTCCGAAGACTTCAGGTCAACTCGATGATGAATAAGTGATAATGTGATTTCGACTAAAAAGGCCCGCGTATCCAGAATCGTCGCTTGTTTTGGTCACAATGTGCCGCCAAGGCTTAAAGAAACGTTTAACAAACGACCGCGTGTATTCGCTATGCAGTTCGCAACAAAGTGGAAGCGATGGATTCAGGCTCAAAAAGGAGTTCTACGAATGCTGCATTACGAGTAATGGCGTCTAGCGGAGCGCATCAGCGTAGAATTTGCTTTAATGCAGAGAAAGATCTTCTGGATAATTTTCGCGCTTCTCGGGCTGATGGCTGATTTTGTGCTTCCATTTTGGTGGGCTTGCGCGGCAACTCTTCCGATTCTATTCATCTCTTGGTGGGTAGCGTATCGCAGCGATTGGTTCTAGAGCAGCCAATCCATGAGGGCCTGGCTTGGGACGGAACAATACTTATGGAATCACGGGTGATACTCTCCCCCAGCTGAGTGAATAGAAATGCTTCACCCTCCTCAGGTGGTGGACCTTGGTGACCTGCAGGAGCCGACAACCGGAACAACGGCACTCGTTGCGGGCACGCGTTTGTATTCGCCCGCTCGAGCCAGCTGTTGTGTAGAGCCCTGTTCACTCCGTCGGCTATTCATCGCGGAGGGCGCTCGCGGGATCAACCGCTAACGCACGCTGCACCGGTATGGTCGAAGCCGCCAGAGCAAGTAGCGCGAGCAGAATCGAGACCGATGCAAATGTCGCCGGGTCCATCGAGCTGACACCCCACAACAGATGTTCCACTAGGTGGCGAAGCAACACTACAGCCCCAGCCCCCAGGACCAGACCTAATGCGCTCAGCTGTAGCGTTTCCGAGAGGATCAGTCTCACGACCTGCGATCGACCGGCCCCGAGTGCCACCCGCAAAGCGATTTCATGGGTGCGCCGTTGGACCGAATCCGTGATTAAGCCGTAAATGCCAACGGCAGCAAGCAACACCGCAATGGTGGCGAATATAGAAAATATACGCAGGAAAAATGTCCAGTTGGAAAGAGAATTACCGAACGCCTGCTCATAGTCACGATCGGTTCAACGGTCTGATCGTGGTCTACTTTCGAAACAATA
>JAFAPG010000373.1 GCA_019247235.1 Acidobacteriota bacterium | reverse complement strand
TCCGCCCTTCGGCACCTCTATCGCTTCCTCTCGCTTGAACAGCGGGTGAATGCTGATCCCACTTTGAATCTTCCGTCACCCAAACAATGGAAGATATTGCCAAAGTCGCTGGGCCGTGAAGAGGTCGAACGAATGCTGGCCAAAACGCCGAGCCCGACTTCGACTCGGCACGCACAGGCCATTGGCTGCCGAAATCGTGCGCTGCTCGAGATTCTGTACGCCGGTGCCCTGCGGGTTTCCGAGGTGGTGACCCTCAAATTGGACGACGTGAAGCTGGACATGGGCTACGCTCTGGTGCGCGGAAAAGGCGACAAAGAACGTATTGTGCCTCTAGGGCGTGCCGCCCAACTAGCCCTGGGGAGCTATCTCCGGGAGGGGCGTTCCCAGCTGGTCCGAGGGAAGAGCTCGCCGTTTCTGTTCGCAGCTCAAGGCGGCCAGCGGTTAACCCGGCAGCGGGTGTGGCAGCTTGTGGATCAGGCCTCAGTCGAAGCCGGTCGCCATGCCAGCCCGCATATGTTGCGCCACAGTTGTGCGACCCATATGGTGGAGAATGGCGCGGATTTGCGCACGGTGCAATCGCTGCTTGGCCATTCGGATATCGCTACCACTCAGGTTTACACACATGTCGCGCTCGATCGGGTCAAGAGCGTGTATCGGAAATACCATCCGCGCGCCAGAGCGCGGTAAAGAGTAGTAAGCCGCTCGTCAGCTATGACGCACTCGCAGAGAAACCAACTTCAGCTCTCGATCGAGCGTTTCCTACGCTCCTTGCAGGAAGCCAACGCCTCTCCGCATACCCAGAAAGCGTATCGGGGCGATCTAGAGCGCTTTGCCGCCTACCTTGGTCCGCGCTCATGGCAACTTATTGACCATGTAAGTGTCCGTGGTTTTCTGTCGCATCTCTACGAAACGGGCTTAAGCAAGACCTCCATTGCCCGAGCCCTGGCCGCGGTGCGATCGCTCTATCGCTTTCTGGCCCAAGACGGGCTTATCGAACAAAATCCAGCCGTGCTGGTCTCAACCCCCAAGCTGCCGAAAAAGTTGCCGCGCGTTCCCACGGTTGAAGAAATGAATGCCCTGCTCGACGGCGACATCTCCAAGGTTGCCGCCTTTCCCGAGCGAGATCTTCTGATCTTCGAACTACTCTACGGTTGCGGTATACGCAACGCGGAACTGGTCAGTCTGAACCTCGATGACATTCACCTGGGCATGGAGGCAATTCTGATTCGCGGGAAAGGAAAGAAAGAACGCTATGTTCCCTTCGGCCAGGCCCTAAAATCGTCGCTCGCGGCCTATCTACCAATCCGACATCAAATCGTGGCGAAACATCGGAAGCGAAATCCGGCATTAGTTATCAATCAGCGAGCAGGGAGGCTGACCACACGCAGCGTGGGACGAATTGTTAAACGCGTCGCTTTGGCCAAAGGCCTCTCGCCCGACATTCATCCTCACACTCTGCGCCATGCCTTCGGCACGCATATGCTTGAGGAGGGTGGAGATCTACGCGCCATCCAGGAAATGCTTGGTCACGAGCGACTTTCGACGACACAGCGCTACACCCAGCTTTCCATGAAGCACCTGCTTGCTGTCTACGACCAGACACATCCCCGGGCCAAGTGAATTCACCGTGCCTTCGTTTGCCTCGAGGGGCGTGAGCCGTCCTCCTGTTCGATGGCGCAGGAGGCGCGCACCAACTCGCCAAGCTACTTCACAAACTGCAGGCCGTGAGGCACAAGGAAGGGGAGGACATAGGCATAGAGCATCACCAGGGCGGCGACGATTGTGCCTAAGGCAATCGAGTGCCAGGCCACAAAACGAAAGATGCTGCCTTCGCTTCCTACCTGCTCGGTCGCGGCGGTTGCGATGGTAATCGACTGAGCGTCCACCATTTTGCCCATCACTCCTCCAGCGCCATTGGCCGCGCACATAAGCACCGGATCAATTCCCAACTGCTGAGAGGTAATTCGTTGCAGGCTGCCAAACAGTGCGTTGGACGATGTGTCGCTCCCGGTGAGAGCGACGCCCAGCCAGCCGAGAAAGGTTCCGAAAAACGGATAAAGCCAGCCGGTGCGCGTGAAGGCAAGACCCAAAACCGCGTCGAGGCCGGAATAGCGGGTTATATATCCCAGTCCCAACATGAACGAAATCGCGACGACTGCCAGCCGCATACGGCTCAAAGTTCGCCAGAATATTTTTGCCAACTGCGCGGGACTTAGACCGAGCAGCAACCCGGAAACCAGAGCGGCTAGGAAACAACCGCTTCCGGTGGCGGACAGCCAATTGAAGTCATATCGAGCGGGTTCAGGCGTAGGTTTGGCAACGACCGGCTGCGATCGATAGACGGCGTTATGCAGGTAGGGTACATCCCAGCCCGGCGCTCCGGGACGTAGGCGCCCATCTGCGAGAACCACACGAAATGCCGGCGTTGTGGTCCGGTTCAGAGTGTTTTTGATGCCTGGGAGTCCCCACAAAAGAACAAAGACCGAGAGCACGGCAAAGGGCATCCACGCCTTGAGAACAACGGCGGTAGTAGGGGCGGGAGGTTCAGGAGAATAATCGAACTCAGCCGCTTCCAGACGAGGGCCAGATTCGCCGTCGATCTTTCTCTCTGGCGCTAGGGGCGGTCTCTGGCTATCAGAGCTGAAACGCCAAATCCTCTTGGGCGCCCAGAACTGTAGAAAGACGACCAGGGCGACAATGGCCACAACCCCGCCCATGATGTCGACCAGGCTGCTATCGATGTGATTGGACCAGACGAATTGGGTGAGGGCGAAGGAGACGCCGACCACCAATATGGCGGGAAAAACTTCGAAGGTTTCCCTCCAACCCACCATGGCGCGCACTAGCCAAAAGGGAACGATGACGGCGGTAATCGGCAAAATACGGCCAATCATGGCGTTCAAATCCGATTCCGGTAAGCCGCTGACGGCTGCCAGGGTATGCACGGGTGTACCAATCGCACCCCACGCCACCGGAGCGGTATTGGCGATCAGATTCAAGGCCGCGGCTTGAAAGGGTTCAAAGCCGAGGCCGATCATGAATGCGCCTGCGATGGCGACCGGAGCGCCAAAGCCGGCAGCACCTTCGATGAACGAGCCAAAGCAAAATGCCACCAAGAGAAGTTGCAAGCGCCGGTCTGCGGTAATCGCAGCCACCGACTCCTTCATAATTTCAAATTGGCCAGTCTCAACCGAGATGTCGTAGAGATAGACGGCCGCGACTACAATCCAGGCGATTTTCAGTAAACCGAAGGCCACGCCATAGACAAAACTCATGCTGGCCAGCAGAGGCGGCATTTTGAAGACTAAGATGGCCACCGCCGCGGCGGTCAAGGATCCGGCCATTGCGCACCAGTGCGGTTTGATCTGTAGAGCGGCGAGCATGAGGAACAGGACAGCGATGGGTAGGCCCGCGACCAACGTGGATAACCACCAATGGCCAAGCGGATCATAGACCTGTGTCCAAAGCATGTAACGACCCCCAGTCGTCCGAGCAGGAAAGCTCCGCATGGAAATCCTTCAGAGCCTGTTATTAGCGAAAGCTTTCCACTCCAGTTTGGGTAGTATCCTACACCGCACCTGAAAGCGGTGCCCTAGAGGCACTGGCCGAGACAAGATTAGGCGCGAAATGGCAGAAAACCTCAGGTGGTGGATGGTTCTGCTTGCGAGAGAAAGAACCGGGGGAGTTTCGCGCATGCCCCTAAGAGTAGATGGCGTCGATAGTTTTGCCTTTAACTGCCGCGACTCAAATCGATCAGTTCAAAGCTCGCTGGCGTCGCCTGATCAAAAACCACTTGCTTGTCGATATCGGGCATGTCCTGCCGCAAGCGTGAGAGTGCATACCAGCTACTTGCCAAAATAAAGACCAGCCACAAACCGATCTTCGGACTCAACAATGCCCAGTATTCCAGCTGGGCCGTCATAATGACGAAGATGAAAAAACCCAGGAAATAGCAGATAGCAACAACCACCACCGCGTCACGAAAGGCCGGATACGGGCAGGTGAATGGGATTTTTCGAAATCTGAGTAGCAGGATATGCGCGAGCAACACCGACCAGGCGCTAACAACAAAACTGTGTAAGAGGCCCACCCACCATCCCCACACGAGACCATAGAGGGGTAAGACCAAGACAAAAATCCAGGGGAGAAGCAAACTCAGGATGATTTTGCGCCCCACCGACGCACACTCATGTGTGCGTTTATCGACGGAAAACCGAAACACCCAGTTGGCTTGCAAATCGCTGGGAAGTTCGAAGGCCAGGCGAAGCCCGATACTTATGCAATAGGCAAGGATCAAGGGAACGGCCAGAACTTCGGGGGTAGGGAGTGTTGCGATAGCTCCGGAATTGTCACTCGACCACGAGAGTAAAAATTGCGAAGCGAGAACAATGCCGAAGCCGGCAAACGCCGCGAGAACCAGGGCATGCTGCTCGCTGCGAAATAACGTCTTCAGGGTGAACCAATAGGCAGCTCGCTCAAACGGACTGCTCAGAAAAGTGCCGTCAAGCAGCCGAGATAAAGAGCGAAATTTTAGGCTGATGATGGGGATCGGACCGAGGTCGTGATTTTCCGGAATGCGAAGGAAGCTTCGTCGATAGCTGGCTGCGTAAATCAGCACGGCGCTCGCCAGCAGAATCGCCAAGCCAACAAGGGCGATTCGGCCCAGAGTTGCCAGAGCCGAGCTGGGGCCTTTGTGAAGCCATTGGCAGAGGCCCAGGAACCAAACCGGGGGCAAGAATCTAACGGTTGAAGCCGACAAATGGCGCAATCCGGAAGGAACGGCGAAGCTGGTCGTGAGCATTGCCACCAGAGAGGCCACAATTAGGGAGCGCACGTACAGCGAGATCCGTTGAAAGACGCGAAAGGGCACGAGCGACATCAGTCCGCCGATGATCAAGAAGACCGCAAAAAAGGAAAAAAAACTGGCCAGCGTGACCACCAACGCGTGCACTGCCACGAAGTGCACGAAAAAGTAAAACGAGTTGACTGCGGCGCCGACCGCCAAGGGAAATAGCAGCGCCGAGCCCAGGTTGAGATCGACTCCCAAGATCAGAGCAAGTAAAATCACGGCCACCAGATTGGCGAGAAAAATCTTCGCGGTTGCAATGGGCAGGGGTACCAGATTGACATAATCGCGGCGATCCGGGAATATCCGCTCCCATCGCCAGACGGCGATGGCGCCGGTGACTACCATGGAAAGGACGATAAAGAAGTATTCTTCTGGCAGAGCCGCAGCCAGCGGGTCCGTC
>JAFAPG010000140.1 GCA_019247235.1 Acidobacteriota bacterium | reverse complement strand
ACGTCTGGAGGCAGGACTCTCATCGCACTTTTGAGCCCGTCCGCCACCGGCCGGTTTAGCCTTCATCGCTGAAGGTGTAACCTATGTCTCCGGTACGTTGTGTAACCTATGTCTCCGGGTTGGACCTTGAAAAGATGGCTCCTCAGGTAGGACTCGAACCTACAACCCTCCGGTTAACAGCCGGATGCTCTGCCATTGAGCTACTGAGGAATGTTGTATAGATGCGCTCAAATCCATCATACCATTAACGCTTTTTGATGCAATGTATCTCGTTTATTCGACTTGCATTCGTCGAAAGGATTTAAATTGCATTCCCACCTTCTTCAGCGCTCAGTCAGAGGCATTCTCTTCAGGGCTGGAATGAGTGGTGTTCTGTTGGTACTCTGCTGGAGGACTGGCGGCTTGAGCATAAGATGGAGAGTTGTCACGGAGGTCCCATGGGACAGGAAGTACGTTTGATTCTTCTGGCATGTGTTATGTGCATGTCCGTTCTTGCTGCGGGGGACGATGCCGGGAAAACGGAACCTTCGATCGTCACTCCACCGTTGGCGCCACAGGAAACGTTCGCAGAGATCTCGCATGGCCACAAAATCTCCGATCCCTATCGCTGGTTGGAAGATGCCAACAATCCAAAGACTCAGACATGGATCGGCGACGAGCTCTCTTATACCCGTAGCATTCTCGATCCTCTTCTCGGACGTAACCAGCTGCGTGCGCGTCTCAGTGACTTGCTGTCGATTGGCACCGTCTCAGCTCCTGAAATTGGCGGCAAGTACTATTTCTATACCAAGCGGGAAGGCAAACAGAACCAGCCGATTCTTATGGTGCGCGAGGGTCTCAGTGGCAAAGACCGTCCACTCGTCGATGTCAACCAGCTCGCTTCCGACGGCACCGTGGCCCTGGATTGGTGGGCTCCCTCTGAAGACGGAAGGTATGTCGCCTATGGCACCTCACCGAGTGGTTCCGAGCTCAGTACTTTGCGGATAGTTGAAACCGAAACTGGCAAGTTGCTGGCCGATTCTATCGAGCGCACGCGGGCGGCGAGTATTGCTTGGAAACTCGACGACTCGGGATTTTTTTATACCCGCTATCCCAAAAAGGGCGAGGTACCGGCCGGACAAGAAGTCTACAACCGGCACGTGTTCTATCACTCTCTGGGAACGGACCCAGTCGCCGATCCTTTGATCTTTGGCCAAGGCCGCGCTCCTCAGGACTGGCCGAATGTGGCGCTTTCAAATGACGGGCGCTGGCTGCTGATCACGGTTGAGCAAGGTTATACAAGAACTGAGCTTTACCTGGGCGACCTCGAGGCGGGGACCCCCCTCCTGCGTGTAACTGAAGGTAAGGACTTCCTTTACTCTGGCGAGATCTTCAATGGGCATATCTTCATCACCACCAATGAAGGGGCCCCCCGCTACCGAATGTTCTCGGTCGACACGTCTCGCCCCCTGAGGAGCAACTGGAAGGAGATCATTCCGGAAGGCGATGCCGTTCTTCAGGGTGCCGCGGTAGTCGACGGACGCCTGTTCGCGCAATTTGAAAGAAATGCCAGCTCACAATTGAAGATGTTCGCTATCGACGGAGCACCCCTGAGCGACGTGCGCTTGCCGGCGATCGGCAGCATCTACGGGATAAGTGGCAAATGGAATCGCAAGGAGGCTTTCTTTGCCTTCCATTCCTTCACCATTCCTGACTCCGTGTACCAGGTAGATCTTGCCTCAGGTAGGGGATCTTTATGGAACAAGGTCGATGCTCCGGGAATTGACCCACAAAGCTATGAAGTCAACCAGCTCTGGTTCAGCTCCAAGGATGGCACGCGAGTGCCGATGTTTGTCTTCCACAAAAAAGGCTTAGAGCTCAATGGTCGAAACCCAACCTTGCTGACCGGCTATGGCGGATTCAATTTGAGCCTGACCCCAAATTTCCAGGGCGACCGCTATGCTTGGCTCGAGCACGACGGAGTGTTTGCTGTGGCCAATCTACGGGGCGGAGCGGAGTTTGGAGAACAATGGCACCGGGCAGGAATGCTGGACAAGAAACAAAACGTGTTCGATGATTTTCTGGCCGCGGCGGAGTTTCTGATTCGGGAAAAATACACCGATAAAGAGCATTTGGCCATTCGGGGAGGATCAAACGGCGGCCTTCTCATGGGGGCGGCGCTTACTCAACGCCCCGACCTTTTCCGCGCCGTGGTCTGCCAGGTCCCCTTGCTTGACATGTTGCGATATCAGAACTTCCAGATCGCCAAGTTGTGGGTTCCGGAATACGGTTCTGCCGACGACCCGCAACAATTCGAGTGGCTCTACGCCTATTCGCCTTATCACCATGTAAAGGCAGGCACTGAATATCCTGCCATTTTATTCATGACCGCCGATACCGATACTCGCGTCGACCCTATGCACGCCAGGAAGAT
>JAFAPG010000138.1 GCA_019247235.1 Acidobacteriota bacterium | reverse complement strand
CATTGCACCGGACTGGATGAAATTACGACGAGAGAGGATATCTTTCATGCCGATACGCTTCCATTTGCTGGCAGGATGGGTAAACTCGACGAGGCACATAGCCTTGATCCTGCCACTTTTAGACCCGTGGTTCCCAGCTCTTTTGATACTCGCGGGTTCACACCGCCATGGCTTCGGTAAATCCCTCAATCCGACCAATCTGAAAATTGAGATGAAGCTCCTGATTCAGCAACCATCCAATATTAGATAGCTGCAGATGGCGCTAGTACCAACCGCTGCCCTGCTGCGCGCACCGCCACGACCTCGAGAAACTCGCGTGGTGTAACCATCACCCTCCTCCTTGCCAGCCGCGGCCGTCTCTCAACCGAGTTATCAACATGGACATGAAAAAATCGATCGGAGCTGTCTCGACTGCACACGCCAACGCTTCTTAAACCGTGCCTGCTGATCTGGGCTCTGCCGAGATTGTACCTAACAATATCCTCCATTCCAGGTACGTACATCTGAGTTGCGTCATTCGGTACCCAGGGCAATCAACCTCTCTCCCATCGAAGCCAAGTTTACTGAACTTACAATATTTTTTTCAGTGCTGCGCAACCACGACCTATCTAGAAGAACCGCTCTCAACAGAACCATCTCACGGGTGGCGCAGATGGTCGGAGGGTTGCCTAGCTTCTGCCACCTACACTCTAAACGGTCGCATTCAAACTAAACAGCAAGATCGCCAACACAATGGCAGTAAAAACCGCATACATCATGTCGCCTTCCTCGAGAAAGCCGAAAATTGAAAAGGCAACCCGCGCAACCGGTGTGGCTATCAATAGCAGTAGGCCCAGCTGGATAATGCCGCGCCCTTCCAGCGCCAGGGCACTCTTAGCAATACCCCGGACGTGCCGCAGCTCCGGCTGGGTTTGATGAAAAACTCGATAATTGGTGGCATCGGAAGCGTGGCGAAGCAAATAGACTGCGGCCCCCGTCAAAATAACCAGGGCTGACAGACCAACCCCCACCCGCAAGAGTTTGCCCACAATCTGTTCAACTCGGCGATCAGTCCATTGCCCTGGATTGCGAATCTCAAAACCGTCGTAGGAGCGCATCATAGATCATTTCCAATCCCAATATTACGATCACCATACTAAACACGATTCGGAGCCACTTCGTGTCTGCCTTGGTCAGAATACGAGCACCCAGCAGGGAACCCGCCAAAACCCCTAACATCACAGGCATGGCCAAGCCTGGATCGATATAACCACGATGTAAATACACGCCGGCGCTTGCGGCGGCAGTGACGCCGATCATGAAGTTGCTTGTGGTAGTAGACACTTTGAAGGGAATCTTCATGGTCCGATCCATGGCCAAGACCTTTGCCGCGCCTGAACCAATGCCGAGCAGTCCGGACAGAACGCCGGCACCAAACATGAGGCTGAAGCCCGTGGGCACCTTTTGCACGTTGTAGGCCCGCGACCCCGACAGGTCCGGAAAACTTCCATTCATACGCAGACGTGTGGCCAGCCGATCCATTGGAAGCTGCCTTTCCCGCTGGCTGCGTGGCTTGCGCGCGAGATAGGCCGAAAGGATCAGAACCACTCCGAAAATGATGGCGATCAGTTTGGAAGGCGCGCTGGCGGTCAAATATGCTCCCACTAGCGCCCCCACGGTCGTGGCCATCTCCAGAAACATACCGATTCGTATGTTGGTGAACCCTTCTCGCACGTAGGCTGCGGCCGCACCCGAGGAGGTCGCGATTACCGACACTAATGACGCTCCAATGGCGTAGCGGATGTCTACCTTAAACACCAGGGTAAGAAAAGGAACAAGGATGACCCCGCCTCCAAGACCCGTGAGTGAACCGATCAGACCGGCAATGAAGGACCCCAACCAGACAAGAGCGGTAAACTCTAACACTTTCATTGTTCGAACGCTTTCTCCTTGTCGGGCCTGGGTGCTGGTCTTTATGCCTGAGCGACATGGTCCTCGCTTGCGTCACCTATGATAGCCGGCATCGGGCAGGAAAATTCACAGGGTTCATCGTTGGGGCGAAATTCACACGCATTCCCGGACTACGTGAGCCTTTTTTGCCTGCGCCAAAAGAATTCTCGGCAATTTGACGCAGCGAGTGGAAGCGCGAATTGGTGAGGAGAATTGGAGTGTGCGCAAAAGCAAGTGGGAATCTGTTGCGAAGCGCGACGGCGCTCCTATGGATTTTAATGTCGAGGGATGGGCTATCTACACTGGGCCACAATGAGAGTAATATCGTCGTGCTGCTCGCGGGGGTTAAATTTTCGGACCTCATCAATGAGGAGAGCGAGCAGTTGATGACTCGATCGATCACGATTTTTGTTTAACAGGTTGGTTAAGCGCTCTTCTCCAAATTCCTCTTCCGCATCATTGAAGCATTCCGTGATTCCGTCGGTGTACATCACCAGCAAGTCCCCCGGACAGAGCTGGCATTCTGCAAACGAACAGACCCATTCCGAGAAGAGCCCAAGCACCGTGCAGGTAGAGTCGAGCCGCTCGAGCGCATTGCCATGCCGCACCAGCAGCGGAGGATAATGACCACAATTGGCATACCGTAAGCGTCGTGTTTCGTCCTCGTATTGGGCAAAAAAGAGCGTGGCGAAGGCACTCTCGGTGGTATTTTGATAGAAAAGCTGGTTTACGGAGTGCAAGAAGCGGTCGGGTTCCTCCCAAGCAATGGCGCTTTGGCTGCGCAAGTTAGCTTGCAAGTTCGCCATCAACAAGGCAGCGCCAATTCCCTTCCCTGAGGTATCCCCAATCACTAGACCCAAGCGGCTGCCGCCCAGATCGAGAAAGTCATAATAGTCACCCCCTACCTGTCGAGCTTGAATGCATATTCCTGCGTACTCAAGGGTTTTAAGTGGCGGCAAACTCTGCGGGAATAAACGTGCTTGCACTTGTTTAGCGATTTCCAGCTCCTGCGCCGTGCGTCTTTCGGCTTCGAGTTTTTGCGCTGTAGCCCGGCGCTGGGCTTCGACCTCACGAACAAAATCGTCCCTTCCAACTAGGGAGAAACAATTTCCATCGAGGTCATCAAAGCGAGTGAAAATACCGCCCCACAACGTAGTCTGCGGCGGATGATGGAAACGCACGCCACGCCCCTGCCAGTCCTCAAACTTAGAGACTACGTCTTCGGTCACCAGGACGGCATGTTTGGAACGTCCGATCAGTCTATACTCTTCGGAATTACGCTGGGGAGCAATCAAGGCTAAAACCGTATTGCCATCGGGAGGTGCCACGGCAACCCAGCGGCCACCCGCTTCGTAGCTCTCATCAACCACCACTCCAAACCCGAGTTTATTCACGTAAAACTCTAGGCTGCGATCCTGATCGCGCACGAAGATGTTCACGCATAGAATCCGCAGATAGGGATCGTTTCGATCTAGGCGAATGGATTCAGATCTAACAGGAATCGAGGCCATGGCTGCGATTATACGGCCCTCGAACTTTATCGGCTGGTAAACCGCCGCTCCGGCGATACGCGCCTGTGAAACTAGCGCGCGTTAGATCTGAATCATCAAACCTAGGGTAGGAAGGGCAATCGACTACCTTCGCGAGACAAGCTTATTGTTCATGCGGGCGCGTCCAAACTCCCGCTTCAACTCTGTCGCAGGTAGTGAAAGGTGATAATCTCAAGAGCCTACGGTCGGGAGTGCCGACTGGCTCCTGGCTTCGACTGAGCTATGGAAAAGCGGGAGTTTCTGAAGGCCTCGGGTGTGATCATGGCAAGTGGGCTACTGCCGCATTTCATTAGCGGCGAGCAGCAAATCCAAACTGGACGCAATTGGGCCGGGAATTACCAATATAGGGCACAACTTTGTGAAGTTCCCCAAAGCCTCGAGGAACTGCAAAAACTTGTGAGGCGCGCCAAGAAACTGAAGGCTCTGGGCGCTCGACACTCTTTCAATGCGGTTGCTGACAGCCAGCAAAACCAGATCTCCCTCGAGCATTTCAAGCAAATTGAAATACTAGGTGAGGAGGGATCCGAGGCGACGTCTGCGACGGTTGCCGCGGGTCTCAGGTACGGGCAACTTTGCCCGTATCTGGACAGGCATGGCTATGCGCTACACAACTTGGCATCGTTACCCCACATTACTGTGGCCGGAGCCTGCGCCACGGGCACACACGGGTCGGGTAGCAAGAACGGCAACCTAGCAAGTGCGGTGTCGAGTCTAGAAATGGTGGTCGCGAGCGGCGAAGTCATATCTCTCTCCCGGGCTCATGATGGCGAGAGATTCCAGGGCGCGGTGGTCGGCTTGGGCGGACTCGGCGTGCTCACCAAAATCACCCTCGCCCTGCAACCATCGTTTAGCATGGGCCAAGTGGTTTATCAGAATCTGTCTTTTGACCGCCTGGAAGATCATTTGGACGAAATCTTCGCCAGTGGTTACAGCGTTAGCCTATTCACGGATTGGCAGCGGCATCGCGCTACAGAAATTTGGATCAAGCGGCGCAGCGAATCAGGCACGTCTATCCAGTGGGAGGATCAGTTTTTTGGCGCCACAAAAGCCCAACAAAAGCTCCACCCGATCGCCGAACATCCCGCCGAGAGCTGCACCGAGCAGTTGGGCATTGTCGGTCCATGGTATGAACGACTCCCGCATTTCCGCCTAAACTTCACCCCCAGCAGCGGTAATGAATTGCAGAGCGAATTCTTCGTTCCCCGCGACCGCGGCTACGAAGCTATTCTCGCGGTAGAAAAACTTAAGGACCAGATTAGCCCGCATCTGTTTATTTCCGAACTGCGCACCATTGCAGCCGATGATTTCTGGCTCAGTCCTTGCTACCAGCGGCCGTCGCTAGCAATTCACTTCACCTGGAAACCGGAGTGGCGGGCGGTGAAGCAACTGCTCCCGGTGATTGAGAACAGCTTGGCGCCCTTTGACGCTCGTCCGCATTGGGCAAAGCTTTTCACTATTTCCCCGCTGCGGCTGAAACAGCTGTATGCGAAGTTGCCGGAGTATCGGTCCCTGGCCAATGAGTATGATGCCGGAGGCAAGTTCCGCAATCCATTTTTGGATAGGAACATCTTCGCATCCTGATCGGAAAGTTCGATTCGCAGCTTCACACCGACGTGGCCTTCCGCCATTAAGTCGCGGGTTGATGTTTTTCAGGCGAGAATTGGCCTTCACTGCTCAACACCGGAGATACCAGGGAACATTAATGACGATAATGCGGCCGTTTCCTTTGCGATACAGGATCAATTTGAGGGCCGTGGCACGCTGACTATGGAGAAGGTAATAGATCCAGCGTCGCTCGACCAATTCGGGCACCAACACGGCGACGTGACGATCAGGGTAGCGCCGTTCCAGGTCGAGTACGTATTCATAAATGGGCGTGACCAGAAAGCGGTAGGGAGAGTCAACAATCACCAGCACTGGCGGTTTGAGACCGCTTTGTTGGGCGGGGCGATCAACGTAGTTCTGCCACACCTCTGCTAAGTCTGGAATGCCGGGTGTTTCTTCCTGCGCGGTTCTGATGTGAAGGACAAAAACCTCACCGGAGACGGAGTAGGCGAAGCGTAATGCTTTTTCGCCCACGCGGCTCCACCGATCAAGCGGTACGACGACGAGGGGAGGAGGAATATCTTTAAGTTGCGCCGGCTCAGGGTCAGAGGTCTCTCGCAGGATCGAATCATAGTGGCGACGGATGGAAAACATCAACAGCATTAGCGTTGGAATCAGCAGTACGGTCACCCACGCACCCTCGCTGAACTTAGCAATCAGGATTGTCGCTAATGCACCTCCGGTGGCAATTGCGCCTACTCCATTGATCACCATGCTGAAGCGTGCGTGGGGGCCACCTTTTCGCTTCCAGTGCACAACCATTCCTGCCTGTGACAGAGTAAAGGCAAGGAAGGCACCTACGGCGAACAAGGGAATAAGGCGATCCGTGACACCGCGAAAGCCAACCAACAGCACTCCCGACAGCAATACCAGTACGTAAATTCCGTAGGAGTAGGTCAGGCGCCTTCCCCGAAAGGTAAATGGATATGGCAGATACCGGTTTTCGGCCACGGCGCGACAAAGCCGAGGAAAATCGGCAAAGGAGGTATTTGCCGACAAAGCGAGGACGATCAGTATGGACAGCATGGTTACGAAGTAGAACCACCCTCGACCGGTCACCGCCTCGGTCAGTTGCGAGAGTACGCTCTGATAGCCGGCCTGTCCCGGGGAAGTTGCCCCGATATGGAAAGCGCGCACCAAATGAGCGATGCCCGCGAGCAACACAATTAAAATGGTGATGATCACCGTCAGGGTCACACGCGCGGCCTTTACGCGCGGTTCGCGAAACGCGCCCACCCCATTGCTTACTGCTTCGACGCCGGTCATAGCCGTGCAGCCGCTGGCAAATGCCTTGAGTAGCAGCCAGGCGGTGACGGCTGAGCTTCGCGGTGACAACATCGGTGGCGGGACGACCGCGGCGGGATGGCCTCCCTGTAGCAGGAACTTCCCAAAGCCCACGGCCAACACGATCGATAAGCAAGCCACAAACAGATAGGTGGGAAGCATGAATACCAACCCGGCTTCGCGCACTCCGCGAAGATTCACGAGCGAAAGAGCAACGAGAATTGCCAGGCAGATCGAGACCGTGTGGGGCTGAAGCTTGGGAACAGCCGAGATCAATGCGCCCACGCCCGCGGAAATTCCTACCGCCACGTTAAGCACATAATCAATCATCAAGGCAGCCGCCGCGAGCAGCCCTGCCAGAGCCCCCAAATTGTGACTGGACACCGTGTACGATCCTCCACCCGAAGGGTAGGCGGCAATGGTCTGCATGTAGGAGAAGTACACAATCGAGAGCAGCACAATAATCACGGTACTGATGGGAACAATGAAGTCCAGACCCAGCACACCGAGCGGCAGCAGCAACGTGAGCGCCGCCTCAGGTCCGTAGGCGGCCGAACTGAGAGCATCCAGTCCAAACACCGGGATACCTGCAGCTGGTCCAATCCGCTCTCTCTGATCTTCTTCCGAAGCGAGTGGGGCGCCGAGCAAGAAGTCGAGCACGGAGCGGCGCGGAACTTCAT
>JAFAPG010000133.1 GCA_019247235.1 Acidobacteriota bacterium | reverse complement strand
CTGAACAGACGTGGGAACAGAAACCCCATGCCCGGACATGTACTTTCTTAAGCTCTCAACACCGCTGGTAAGGAAGGCCACGTGATCGAGTCGATTAATCGAAGCGTATCCCGGTGGCAAGGGAAGCACTTCCACGAACTGAGTGGGACTGAAGTAGTAGCGAACCCCCTGAGGATTTTCCGGATCCACTCCCTTGAATGCGCCAAGATCGTGGACATAGAAAGTCTCGCTCTTGGCGGCATCGGAAACGTAAACGCCGATATGGGAGATCCCGGTAATCTGCGGCCTGGAACCCGCCATCTGCGCGGCCGTGAGACGAGCAAAAGCGAGCATCAAAGCTAAGAGCGTCACAAGCCGCAGCCTCTTCATTGCCAGTCACTCCTTAAACAAAGCCAAGGTATTGTTCGGAAACCTTTCCACTCGTGATCACGCCTATGACTCACGAAGGGCCGGGGCGATTGTAGCTGGCCCGAGAAAAGCACGTCAACCATTATGCCATCGCGGGGGGTCGCGTTCCGGTCGAGCAGGATTTCTTTGCTTGACACCGATGGCAGCCGAGATGTTCAATGACGCCTCAGTTGCCGCTTGAAGGAAACGTTTCCAAGGGAGATGGCCAAAATGCCTATTCGCAGCCCGAAGCTGAATGGCTCTAAGCTGGCACTGGCACAGCGACAGAACCGGTCAACCCTGGTTTCGATCGCCAATGTAGTGTTGCTCAGCGGATTGTGTCTCGGACAGACGACAACCGGAACCATTTCCGGCACCGTCATCGATCCTACAGGGAGCGCGATTGCGAATGCCACACTCACCGTCACCAGCATTCAAACCGGCATCGCCCAAACCGCCCGCAGCAACGCTTCCGGCAACTACTTCTTCTCGGCTTTAGCCGTGGGCGACTATTCACTTACTACGCAGGCGCCGGGATTCGCAACCACGACCGAAAGAGGCCTTCACTTAGACGCCAACCAAAACCTGACCGCCGATATCGAGCTCAAGCTGGGAAGCGAATCGCAGAGCATCGATGTGAGCGAAGCGGCATCGCTTGTCGAACTGCGCGAGTCCCAATTAACTACGACGATCGAGGAGAAACAGATTTCGGATCTGCCTTTGAACACCAGAGCCGCCATCAGCTTGGTGCAACTGGTGCCGGGCGTGACCACCTACGCGCCATCGGCCATCATCGGCGACACTGCCGGCAATAAATTTAGTCTCAACGGGAACCGCACCAATGAGAATTCGTATTACCTCGATGGCGCCTACGATACCTCGTTCATGAGCCAGGGCGGCAACGTTCTCCCCAACCCGGATGCGCTACAGGAATTTCGAGTCCTGAGCAACAACTTTGACTCAGAATACGGCCGCTATCCAGGTGGTGTGGTCAATGTGATCACTCGTGCTGGATCGAACGCATTTCACGGCTCAGCCTACGAATATTTGCGCAACAGCGCGTTGAATCTGAAGAACTATTTCGCTACGCGGGTCACTCCGCTAGTGCAAAACCAATTCGGCGCAACCATGGGTGGTCCGCTCATTTCTAACAAGGCTTTCTTCTTCGGCTCCTATGAAGGACTACGCATCTCCACGCCGACGCAGATTCTTTCCTCCGCGGTCAATCTTCCAACCCCGGCTGAAGCCCGAGGGGATTTCTCCGCTTTACCAGCCAGTAAGCAGCCCAATGTGAGCTGCCAGGGAGTGCACGGCGTCATTTGCTCAAACCTTCTCGATCCCGTGGCACAGAACTTGCTGAAGTTTGTACCGCTCGCCAGCGCCAACGGAGTATCCCCCGAGCAGGATGCAAACGGTAGCACATCGGCCAATCAGTATCTGGCCCGAGTCGACTACCACCTGAGCAATCAGCATCAGCTGTCGGGTGAGATTTTTCAATCGTTCGGTTCTATCGTCAATCCCGGGCTCTTCGGAAACCAAATTCTGAGCTACAGCAAAGCCCGCCAACTGAACACTACGAGCAACGTCATCCTGAGCGATACCTGGACCATTTCTCCTGCCAAGCTGAACATTGTCAGATTCTTCTACACCGTGGATCATAGTCAGACCCAACAGCTGGATCCCGCCCAAACCTGGCAGAACTTGGGCAGCACCATTACGCTCGGCTATCCCCAACCGAGTTCTCCCGTGATTTCCATCAGCGGCTACTATCAACAGGGTTTAGCTGCAGCCGGTATCACCAACAACAATATGCAGACGTGGGGCGCTGAGGACACTTTTAACTGGACCGTGGGGAATCACCAGATTAAGACTGGCGGATCATTCTTTTTTAATCAATATCGTGAAAACGGGGTCTACTACGGAGTTGGCCTGGCCACTTTCACGGGAACATTCACTGGCAATGCGCTGGCCGATTTTCTCGAAGGGCGGGCCGCGTCACTTCGCCAGAACTCTGGCGTCTATCACCGTTTTCACCAGCCCGATCCGGCGTTGTTTCTACAGGACGATTGGAGAATCACCCACCGACTCACGGTCGATCTGGGAGTACGCTGGGAAGCATACGCGGCTTTTGTGGGAGGAAATACCGAGGGGACGTTCGTGCCTTACGTTCAATCCGCACGCTTTCCCCGTGCGCCGCTGGGTTTGCTCACCGCTGGCGATCGTGGCGTCCGGGACGGCATCGTTCCCACGCAGTGGCATGTTTTCGTCCCCCGGCTGGGATTTGCCTATGACGTCTTCGGCCACGGCACCACAGCGGTCCGCGGTGGGTTCGGCATTTTCGAAGCCACCAGAGGCGCAAGTCAATTTGACAACACCGAGCAGCAGCCGTTCGTGCTCGATAATACGATCAATGGTACCCCGAATCTGGTCACTCCCTATTCCATTCCACCCTTCAACGGAGTTGACCCCTTCCCCTACAACTCCAATCTGTCGAATCCGACTTTCTATTCTGGGGCTACTCTGTCCGGCGTCAGATCGAACGCCAAGTATCCTTATGTGATGGAGTACAACCTTACCATCGAACAGCAGCTTGGCAAAGGTTGGGGAGCGCGCGCCGCTTATGTAGGCAGCCAGTCACGCAGGTTCTTTCTTTCGCGGGATGTCAACGAGCCGGCTTATGTTGCCGGCGCATCGGTAACCACGGCGGGGCTCAATGCACGCCGCCCCTACGAGCCCACGCCCTCGACTTACGCGTTCGGTCAAATTGTTGAGAACGCCGACGCCAACAACGCCAATTACAACGCCCTCCAGCTGACTCTGACCCGCCAATTTTCTCGCGGCATCTCGCTTCTTGCTGGCTATGTTTGGTCGAAGTCAATGGACTTTACTTCCATTGATCCGGCCAACATTACGCTTACGCTCTCCGACCAAACCAATCCGAAGCGGGACTATGCCCGTTCCGACTACGACATTCCCCAGCACTTTTTCGCCTCCTATATCTGGGCGATTCCGCGTACAGACCGTTTCGGCGTTGTGGGCAAAAATGTGCTCAGCGGATGGCAGGTGAATGGAATTACCACCATTCGCACCGGAGTTCCGTATAACGTGCTTTCCGGCAAGGACTCGAACCTTGACGGGATCGCCACCGATAGGCCTAACGTAGTGGGTAATATCAACCTTCCCGGCGGCCGCGGCCGATCCCAGAAGATTGCCGAGTTTTTCAACACCGCCGCCTTCGCGCAGGTTCCAGCAGGGGTGGCCTATGGCAACGCGCGACGAAACATAACCATCGGCCCCAGCTTCATCGATACCGACTTCTCCTGTTTCAAAAACTTCTCGGCGTGGAGAGAATCCAACTTGCAGTTCCGCGCCGATGTTTTCAATTTATTCAATAACGTCAATCTGGCGAATCCAAATACCACATTGACCAGCCCCTCGTTTGGGAAAATTAGTGCTTTGTACACGAACGCAACACCACGGGTAATTCAGTTTGCCCTGAAACTCCTGTTCTAGAGATTGGATGGCAGTGGTGTAAAAATAGGCCGGGCGAGCCATGTGCTAGCCTGAAACGCCAGTGCACCCAAGCGAGGCGGTGCTCCTAGTCCGAAACCGCCAGGGTGGTTTTTCGACCATGAAGAGTTCGACTCCTTTCTTGCCGACAAGAAATCTGTGTGTAGGCACAATCCTAATGGTGAGCCTATTACTAGTGATGCCATGGGCATTGCCGCGTCGGTTGTTTGCTCAGACAACGCCGGAAAAAACCGGTGTCCAGCCCGAAGTCCCGGATTGGGCGCTACCCGGGGGACCAAATCACAAGCAGTATCCACCGCCCGCGAATTTTCACCGGCCAACCAAGACTTTCGCTACGCCCATCGGGGTGTTCCAGGGTCAATCAGATGTCGGCGGTCCTCTCGTTCCTGGCAGCGCTGTCTATGATGCCAAGACCCAGCAGTACACCGTGACATCCGCCGGGTACAACATCTGGTACACACGCGACGAGTTCCGTTACCTCTGGAAAAAAATAGCCGGGGATGTTTCCTTTGCGGCCGATGTTACCTTTCCAGTTCCACAAGATCCCCCGCACGACCGTAAGGTGGTGCTAGTGATTCGCCAGGATCTCGATGACGACTCAAAGGAGATTATGGCCGCAGAGCACGGTACCGGTATGGTTCATTTAGCCGTGCGAGCAGAAAAGACCGCCCTCATCAAAGACATGCAGTTCCGCATGGGCGGCAGCCTACTTCAGGGCGTGATGCCCAAACGCATTGGAATCGAGAAGCATGGCGACGATTTTTCTCTTTTCATCAGTGTTGAGGGAGAGCCCATGCACCAGTATGGCCCTTCGATTCACCTTCATCTGGACGCGCCGTTTTACGTGGGCATCGGCTTCTGCTCTCATCTTCCAGTGACACCCGACATCGGCGTATTCTCTGGTGTCCTCCTGGCGAACCGGGCTGGCAAGCTGCAAAAGCCCAGGTAGGCTAGGCCCCGGGGGGGTTGCGAGTGTCCCCTAGGCGAGCTGGGCACGAACATCGGAAAGGCGGAAAACTAATGTTGAGAGCACCTGTTTTTGCTAAATACCGAACGGCGGCCTTTCCTAGCAGAGCAGCTCGAGGTGCCGTAGCTCTTGGTTTCATTGTACTTATCAGCTCAATGGCTCCGACGCAACAGCCGCAGCACGCGTCCGGCGATAATGCGCCACCCGCAGTCGAAGGATATCCAATCCTGAAGATTGGCTCGCCTGCGCCCGACTTCAGCCTCCCTGGAATCGACGGACATACGCATAGCCTGAAGGACTACGAGTCGGCAAAGGTTTTAGCCCTAATTTTTACCTGCAATCATTGCCCGGTGGCACAAATGTACGAAAAGCGCATCAAGCAGCTGGTTACCGACTACCAAAATCGTGGCGTAGGGTTTGTGGTGATTATGGGTAACGATGACAAGGCGGAGAAACCGAGCGAGCTTGCTTTTACCGACGTAGGTGACTCGTTCGAAGAC
>JAFAPG010000122.1 GCA_019247235.1 Acidobacteriota bacterium | reverse complement strand
GTGTTCCGCACCTTGCGCGAACGCTGTCTCATGGTGTGGATTGTTGGTTGGATCGCCTACTTCGTTTCTCACCACGTCTTTATCTCCTCCGCTGCGAATCTGAACGTTTATGCCGAGGCTATTGCCGAAGCAGAGTTTGTACTGGCGGTAAGTCTCTTTGTAGCTGGCACTTTCATCTATGCCAATGCTCGGGACTGGCTTCCGCCCCTCCTCGCCATAGGTTTATCTCTGATCGTCTTTGCCGGTGTCAGAGCTGTGTATTGGCCTGAGCTTGTCGTGCTGCGCTTTGCCCTTGAATTGTCGTACCGTCTTCTCACGGTGATGGCGGCGCTTCGTTTGCTGCGCTTCCGTCGTGCGCGCCGGGAAGTTGGACCATGGACTTTGGCCGTGGGCCTGCTCTGCCTGCATTTGGATTGGACCCCGTTGAACTCCCATCTCGCTCCGGGGGTGGGCACGTTGATGGACGTGTTACTCGGACTGGGGATGCTATTGACGGTGTTTGATGAATCTCGCCTGCATACCCGCCGATTGGCGACTCTGAACGCGCTGACTACCAGCATTGCGGCGGGTCGTAACGGAGCGATGACGGCGACGGCTTTGAAGGAGCTGAAGGACTTGATGGGAGCCCAGGCGGCCTGGTTCCGACTGATTGATGGACAGCGCCTGACCATTTTCCAACACATAGGGCTTTCAGCTGAGTTCTTAGACGAGCGGGCCTCGATTCCCGCAGATGATCTCGTTGAGTACGTTGCCGAAGAGCTGATCCCGCAGGCCAGGGAACTGCGCAGGATGGGGGAGTTAGTCCCGCCCGTCTTTCGGCAGGAAAAACTGCAACAGATCGTCGTGGTGGGCGTTCCTGGAAAGAAATCAAAGATCGTGGGATGTTTATCTCTGGGCAGCCGGCGGACGAAATCCTACGCACCCGATGAGTTGAGTTTTCTAATGAATTGCGCCCAGCAGCTGGGGCTTGCGCTCGAGAACCTGCACTTGGTTGAGGAGATCTTGCGTTCCCATCGGCAATGGAGCAATACCTTCGAATCCATTCAGGACTTGGTGCTGCTCCATGATTCTGAATTCCGCATCCTCAAAGCCAATCCCTCGCTGCTGGCCCGAGTTGACAAATCGCAGGCGGAGGTGGTGAACCAGCTCTGTGAGACAGTCTTGCCGCGAGACAAAGTCGACTGGAGTAATTGTCCCTATTGTCGTAGCGAGGAAGAAGGTTTTTATGAGGGACCGGACCCGTTCGGAGGCTATTCGGTTGCATCCACTTCGACCTATGCGGATCAGGGCACAAAGCAGAAGGGGATTATCCATGTGGTGCGCGACATCACCGAGCGCCGAGCGGCGGAACAGAAATATCGCTCCCTATTTGAGCAGGTACAGGAGGGGGTTTTCGTAACCACTCCGGAAGGCAAGCTGCTTGACTGCAATGATGCGTTCGTTCGTATGCTCGGGTACCCAAACCGGGAGTCGTTGCTGGGGCGAAACCTGGACGCCGATTGTTATACCTCGGCAGAACAACGCGAGACCTTTCGCGAAGAGGTGGAGGCACATAATTTTGCCCGCAATTTCGAGGTCACGCTGCGCCGTAATGATGGTTCGCTGCTGACCGCGCTAGAAAGCAGCTTTGCCATTCGCAACGAAGCGGGAACCATCGAGCGTTATCAGGGATTTCTCCTGGATATCACCGAGAAGAAGCGGGCGGAGGATGAAATTCGCCGCCGCAATCGAGAGTTAAACGCCTTGAACGCGATGGCGGTGATCGCTACCCAGAGCTTCGATCTTGATGAAATCCTGAACCTCACCTTACGGCAAGTGATTGCCCTGCTCGAGGCAGAATCCGGGGCCCTGTATCTGGCGGAGATAAACCATCATTATCGCCGTCGCGCCAACTGGGGCCAGCGGCTCAGCGACCGTAAAAAGCTTGCCGATGTCGTTTTTCCCGAGGGACTGGGGGACCTGGTTCTCAGATCTCGCGCGGAGGTGCTGACTGCCGAATACCTGCCGCATCTACCCGCGGCAGTCTCCGGATTCGTGCGCGCCGCCGATACCGGTTGCTCCATTTGGGTGGTGTTGTGGGGCAAAGACAATCCTATCGGACTTATGGGCGTCAGCCGCGGGGCCAATGGGGAGTACAGCAGCAACGACGAGAACCTGCTGGTCGCCATTGGACGCCAACTCTCAACCACAGTGGAGAAAGTCCGGCTCTACGAGGAGGCCTGCAAAGCCTACGATGATCTCCGACATACGCAGGAACAATTGCTGCAGAGCGAAAAAATGTCCGCCGTTGGGCAGCTGATCGCAGGCGTTGCCCACGAGCTCAACAACCCTCTGACCGCGATCCTGGGCTATGCTCAGCTGCTTGAATCGGAGAAGCTCGAGCCACGGGCTATGGGATATGCCAACAAGATCTTCAAGCAAGGGCAGCGCACCCATCGCGTCGTGCAAAACCTGCTCTCCTTTGCCCGCCAGCGCAAATCGCAGAAGGAAGAGTTCGATGTCGTCAAGGTCCTCGATGAAGCTCTACTGCTGCGCGATTACGACATGAAGGTCGGAAATATCAAGCTGGAACGAGAGATCGACGAGGAGGTGCCGGCGGTATTCGGCGATCCGCATCAGCTCGAGCAAGTATTCCTTAACATTATCAACAACGGCGTCGATGCTATGGCCGGTGACGGTCTCAGCGAGAGGGCCAGGAATGGCGCACAGGAAAAAAGCTTCCGGGTACGAGTTTCCACTCGCGACAATTGGGTGATGATTGCCTTTCGCGACTCAGGTCCGGGAATCAAAGAACCGACGCGCATTTTCGAGCCGTTTTATACCACCAAGAGCGTGGGCAAGGGCACTGGCCTCGGCCTGAGCATCTGTTACGGTATTGTGAAGGAGCATGGCGGAGAAATCACCGCCGTGAATGCGGAAGCTGGCGGGGCCGTCATTGAAGTCAAGCTGCCGTCGGCAGGGCATGCCGTAGCGCCCCCTTCAGAGATCGAGTCCAATTCGCGAGTGGGTGCTCTGAATGGCAGAATTCTCTTGGTAGAAGACGAGGACAGCGTGCTTGAGTTCGAACACGATGTTTTGGCGGGCGCAGGCGCCCAGGTCACCCGGGCTACCAATCTTGAGCGCATGAAGTCGGCTCTCGACAGTGAACACTTCGATGCGTTGATTATGAGCGGCAAGATGCCGGGAGCAATGAGCGTGGCCGAAACTCGACGGTGGATTCTTGAGAATTGGCCGCAACTGTCGGGACATTTCCTGTTCACTTTTTCCAGCCTGGCCGAGCCCGAGGTTCGTAGCTTTCTCGAACAAAACAATGTGTTGTATCTGGTCAAACCCTTCGAAATCGGCGAGCTGATCTCGACCGCCCGCCGTTTGTTATCGCGTACACAGGCGGCAAGCGCATCGTTCTAGTCAGAGATCTACCGCCATTGATCTCCCGCGGCGCCGGCAAGTCAAGCTTGCAGCCTTGGTTTCTCGCCGGCTATGCTTTTTCCCTATGCCATCCATCGTCGAATGCGTGCCCAACTTTTCCGAAGGACGCGACCAGGCTAAAGTGGATGCCATTGTCGAGGCGATGAAGCTCGATCGGGTATTTCTGCTCGATCGCCAGATGGATCACGACCATCACCGTTCGGTGATCACCCTGGCCGGGGAACCCGAGGCGATTGAAGAGGCGGTAGTTCGTGGTGTAGGCAAGGCGGCCGAGCTGATCGATCTCAATCATCACCACGGGGCACATCCGCGTCTCGGAGCGGCCGATGTGGTGCCGTTTATTCCCATCGAGGGAGTGAGCCTTGAAGATTGCGTGACTCTGGCGCGACACGCGGGCGAACAGATCTGGAAGCGTTACCAAATTCCGGTATACCTGTACGAAGCCGCCGCCAATTCCCCAGAGCGCCAGAATCTGGAAAACATCCGTCGTGGGCAGTTCGAGGGGGTACGTGATGAGATTGCCACAAATCCGGCGCGCCAGCCAGACTTCGGCGAAGCTAAGCTGCATCCAACCGCCGGTGCATGTGTGGTGGGTGCCCGTAAGCCTCTCATCGCCTATAACATCTTTCTTTCAGCGACCGACGTCGGAGTGGCCAAAAAAATTGCCCAGGCCGTTCGCTTCTCAAGTGGCGGCCTGCGCTTTGTGAAGGCGGCAGGATTTTTGGTCCGCGGGCAGGCGCAAGTTTCCATGAATCTCACTGATTTTGAGCAGACGCCAATTCACCGTGTCTTTGAATTGGTCAGCCGTGAGGCAGCGCGTTACGGAGTATCCATTGAGAGCAGCGAAATCGTGGGCCTCGTTCCCAAGAAAGCCCTGGAACAGACGGCAGAATGGTATCTGCGGGTGGAGAATTTTGCATCGTCGATGATTCTGGAGAGTCGATTGACCGAGGTCAGGGGCGGACGGATGGCGGTCGGGGGAATGCGTGCCGGAGTTGAGCCCTTTGTGGAGCAACTCGCAGCTCCCAGCGCAACACCGGGTGGGGGAAGCGCGGCCGCCGCAACCGGCGCCATGGCGGCTGCCCTGGGCACGATGGTGGCAAGCATATCGCGTGGTAAGAGCTCCTACAGGCAATTCGAGCGGCAGTTGAGCGAAGCCATATCGCGCCTTAACCGGTTGCGCGAGGAATTGAAGGCCGCCATTGATCGTGATGCGGAAGCGTTCGCTGCTGTCCTTGCGGCTTACCAGAAGGCTAAGGAGACCTCCACCGGATCCGCAATGATCGATGCCGCCTTAAAGCAGGCGACGGCAGTGCCTTTGGGTGTAGCCGAGCTAGCCCGGGAGGTTTTACGCATCGCCGATGACCTTGCCCCAATTACCAGCTCCAAAATGCATTCAGATCTCACGGCAGCTCGGGCGCTGGCGCGCGCCGCTATCGAAGCTGCGCTTGCCAATGTGGACATTAACCTACAGTCCCTTGAAGACCCCACATTTTCGAGTGGGGTTCGAAGCCGTATTGAAGCTCTCAGGCTCTGACCGCCTCAGCTAACCGCGCTCTTTCTACGATGCCACGGCCTCCTTAGGCCTTAACCGTTGGTTACCATCGGCAAACGTAAGCTTTGGTCTACAATGCAACTTTAGGGCCGGTGACGGCGGCAATTGGGTTGGCATCCAACTAGTAGACTTTGAGGTTGAGTATGATGGGCTTTCTACGCAAGTGGCTGATGGTGCTGGGTCTAGGGTTGGCGACGGGGGCCGCAATGGGGGCTCCGCTAGGCTCCTCAGTTCGTCCCGTTATCCCTGCCGAGGTGCAGCAGATTATTTGCGTGGATTATCGTGCGCTCAAGAACTCGGAGAGCGCTCAAGCCTTGAAGTCGCAGGTATTGCCCGACAGCCTAAAGCAGTTTGAAAATGCGCTTAAAGCCAGTGGTGTCAGTACCGAGCGAGATGTCGACGAATTGACCTTCATTTCCTATCGCCAAGGAAAGCAGGGCATCCGAACCGTGGGGGTGGCGCAGGGGGTATTTCGCACCAAGACGGTGCTCGGAAAGCTTCGCCTGCAAAAAATTCGTCGTATGAAATACCGAGACGCTGATATCTACCCCATGGCGGAGGGCATGGAAATGACGTTTCTGGACGATAGCACGTTATTGTTCGGGGACGGTCTGTCCGTGCGTGGTTCGCTCGATGCGCGCGACGGCTATATCACTACTCTCGACTCGAATCCCGATATCTCCAACCTGGTAGGAGACGTCGAGGGCGGGTCCGTCTGGAGCGTGCTCGATCAGCAGGGAACGCAGAACGTTTTGGCGTCGGCGCTTGGCGATGCCTCTCGCTTAGCGGATTACGAGACGGTAAAAAAGCGGATTCTCGGATCGCGCTACACCATGAATTTTGCCAACGGAGTAAATTTCGATCTCGACGTTATTACGTCAGATTCGCTGACCGCCGCAACCCTTTCCTCGCTGCTCAAGGCTGGCATGCTGTATAAGAAAATGACGGCCACCCCTGTAGAAAAAGCGGCACTCGAAGATGTGTCGGTCGATTCTGATAGTTCCAAGCTGCAGATGCACTTTAAGGCCGACGACAAGCAGTTTCAAGCTTTTATGCACACCAGCCTCTTTGCTGCGGTATCACGATAATCAATCGGCTAGCTCGCCCGCACAGTTCACAAGGCTCAAATGCTTTCTCAGTAGGTACTTAAAAAGCTGCGGCCCGCGAGAGGCTTCGTAATCTCACGTCTTCAACTTGGAATGTGCACGACAATGTCTAACTGCGACGGAATAGGAATTCCATCACGGGTGGCCGGCTTGTATTTGAATTCACGAATTCCCGAGAGCAGAGTTTTCTGAATTGGGGGGTCTACCAGCCCGGAGACAATGTGCGCCTCGGCCACCCGGCCATCGACGTCGATGGTGACTTCCACGGTCACAAACTGCTCAAAATGGGGTGGTACTCGCTCGGGTGAAATGAAAGGAGGCTCTCCTGCCATGCGCACCGGGAGTTGGTAGTCGTGACCGGGATAAAACCCGTAGATCTGGCGAAACCTAATGCACTGGCTGAGCGCTGCGGTTGCTTTTCTTGCTTGTTTCTGGAGGATCTGGGTGGCCGTAGCTAAGGGACGCGACATGACTTTGGGAAAAGGCCGCGCGCGCATGCTCCTATTCGTGCGAGTTGAAACGGCGGCACTTCGCGGTGGCTCGGGATTGAGAACCAGACGAGGTGACCCGGAGATTTTTTGCGTGATTTGATATTCCGGGCGGATGATATGAACTCCCTCTGCATGCCAGCGTACGAAGAACAGAAAGGCACAGAGATGGGCAAGGGTGGCCACCAAAAGAGCGGACCAACCAGGTACCCGACGCGATTTCACCAGCATCCACCGCTGATCTCGCAGCTGTTCTGGCTCAAAAATCTGAGTTCCTGGCTTGATACCCATGTCATCGGAGGAACTGGTGATGCCTTGAAGAATATTCTTATCGTGCCGCAATTTCACTATATTTGCGGACGGCTGGTGCGATCATCGGCTTTTGCGCGGGTGCCCGAGTGATGGCGGATGGTCGCAATCTTCGCCGTAACCGACAGTGCTTTCATTGACTCCCGGCTGCGTTCCTGCGGCCTGGTGCGCAGGTCCCGAAGCGTGCTTTAGGATCCACTCGGCGACTTTGTCCAGCGCGGACGGAGAGATGGTCTCTTCTATGTCGGAGTACTCGTTGACAGCTCCGGTCTGTGCCGTTTGGAACAGGTGATTCAGGCCCG
>JAFAPG010000114.1 GCA_019247235.1 Acidobacteriota bacterium | reverse complement strand
TCCTCGAGGAAACATAAAAGTCCCTCGATGCCCTCAGAATCCATTTTTTTGACCCGCGAAAGATCTACGATCACCGAGGGGTTTCCACTCCTGAACATGTCTTTCAATTCGCGCCGGAGCTTGCGCGCTTGTTTTTTGTCTACTGCTTCGGGCAATTGCACGACGATTGCGGACGACCTCTCCATGTCACTGTCCTCGGGACCGTACCAAATTCAACCACTAACAAAATCTACACACACTATTAAAGATGCGAATTGTGCATTCCGGGTTTGGCCATTCTAAGCAGCTTATGCACCATATCCGGAGGCCCCCCATAAGAATGATTCCAAACTGCTGACGAAGGGAATGGTCTTTGAATTCACCCCAATCAACCGTGCGTCGTTAATACTGAGCTCGACCGCGCGATCTAAGTGAAATAAGGTTTGGCTGCTCACCACGCAGCGTCGGACTTCAAGCGCCACCCCGACATAAGTATTTTCAACTACCCAGGAGTTTGTCACCGCCGTGCCACAATCGATGTGACAATTCTTCTCGATGGAAGTTCCTCTCACTAGCGCGGACGCAGCCACCTGAGAGTCGGATCCAATAAAAACCGGAGCGGCGATGGTGGCGTCGCGGTCGATTCGAGCACCGGCTGCGTGCCAGACGCCAGGCGAAACTTCGACCCCACGAGGCTCGAGACCACAGCGTCCCGACAAACCGTCGGCGATGAGCTGGCAGTATTCGTGCGGATGACGCAGTCGATTCACATATCCGCGGTAGATAAACCGTCGTTGCCGCGAAAGGGGTGGAGCTTTCCCCTCACTAACGGTCCCATTGAGAGCGGACGCGTTGACCAGCACCACATCGAGGGACTCATTGCCTGCGTAAACGCGTGTCAAGGAGCTGCCGCTTTGGCAATGAAACTCGAGCAGTTGTTGGTAATCGAGATCGGTATAGGCGTTGAGCCGAGTGAGGAGTAAAAGCTCGGCCCCTTGCTGGATTTGCTCCGCTGCAGCCTTCTCACACGCAGTGACGTAAGTTCCGCCGCTCGATGCTCGGGGAAGCAACCAGGCGCTGGGCTTGGCTCCCTCGCTGAGAATGACTGGGGGAAGGGAGGTGATGCGCTCGATGCGATGCAGCGTGCGAGACAGAAGATTCTCGCCCAGAATGTCAAAGCCTTGATAACCGGCTCGATCTGTCAATGTGCGGCTAAGCTGGTGAATGGAGGACGGAATGTCTCCCGTGCGCTGCCGTTGTTCGGAAATCGTTATAATCGCGGCGATTCGCACTTCCCTGGCCTCCGTATTAAAATGTGCGCGACTTCACGATCTCCTTTCGACACAGAAGTCCCGCTGCTGTTACTAAAACCCACGTATTAGGCGTTGGTTGCGCTGAACTGATGTGCAAAAGAAGTTCGCGGCGGCAGATCGAAAGAAATGGCTTCTTCTTCACTCCAGCTCTTTTCTACCTTCTTCGTGCGGGCGCGAACGGTGCGCGTCGAAACAGCCATTTCCTCTTCACGCGCTCGCCCCAAGATCTCTCGGATTCGCAACTTAGCCTTGTGCAATTGTGATTTCGAATTTCCTACCGAACACTCCAACAGTTCGGCGATCTCCTGATGCTCGTATCCTTCGACTTCATGCAGTAGGAAAATTGTTCGATAACCGTCGGGTAATTCTCGAATCGCGCGCGCCAAGGCGATGCGATCGACCGATCCCGCCAAGCGGTCATCTCGACTGCCATATTCACGGCGAACCGCTTTGGCATCCTGATTGTAAGGTTCGTCGAGCGAGATCTGGCGCAAAGCTTTCTTCCGGAAATGCATCAAAACTGTATTCACGGCGATGCGATAGAGCCACGTGGACAGAGCGGAATCGCCGCGAAACGTAGCGAGCTTGCGGAACACCTGCAAGAAAGCATCCTGGGTTAGATCTTCTGCCTCTGCAGTATTGTTAGTCATGCGCAAGCAAACCGAATAGATTCTGGCTTTGTGCTGGTGGAATAAAGAAGCGAATGCATCGGCATTACCCTCTTGGGCTCGCTTCACTAAATCGAGATCCGAATCAAAACGTACGGTGGGAACGGTGTCGGTGGTCACTAGACTCTCCTTTCAAATGCGCGGCGGTTGTGACATTCCAACGAAAATGCCCTTTCACGCGATCACCTTTTGAGAGTAGAGTCATTCCCGGCAGCGGTCCATCCGGTGAGGGCTGTAAACACTAGGAGACGTTGCTGTACCGCATTGACTTGTAAAGACCTATGAAAAAATGCGGCAACCACGCGGTATAAAATCGATATTTCAACTCAGTCGTGAGACAAAGCGCACCAAAACCGATAGGTGAGTTCC
>JAFAPG010000097.1 GCA_019247235.1 Acidobacteriota bacterium | reverse complement strand
ATTCTCGACGCAATTACTGGGTTGCCCCGCCTCAGAAATCAGTGTCGACTGCGATGGTTGCATCAAGTTCGCCTCAAAAGATGTGAAATTCCAACCAGTCTGGCGCGGCAATTCACGGCGAGAATCAGTGGTTCCTCACAGCCCGTCTCATCTAAAGCTGCCTCAAATGCGCTTTAACTCGTGCTTTTGTGCAATATCCCTGCGCGGCAATTGGTGACGTAAATAGTCTTGAGACGCTCCTTGTCTGATTCAACTTTCCTTGTAACCACCTGGTAATGGATTGCGTGAATCGTACAAAGATCCGGCTTCCAGCGGATCCGCTGACAAAGCTGTCGCATCCTGTGGCCTTACGATGGTGATTTCAGAAGTGACCTCACTCGGCCAATTGGCAAGCAGTTGACAATCTCTCTCATTAGTACTACCGTTCTGTGCAATTTTCAGCAAACGTTTGCTCTGAATCAACATGAGAAAACTATGAAGAATCCGTACTTCGGGCGATTGAGGAATTGTGCGGCTTTGACAGCGGCAGCTTTGCTTCTGGCTGCGACAGCTGATGCCCAGGTCGAATCCGGCCGTTTCGTTGGCCGCATCACTGACTTACAAGGGGCGGTAATCCCTCGGGCCGCGGTGTCGGCCAAGAACGTCGCCACCAACATTACACAGAATGCGTTTACCAATTCCGATGGAGACTACGTAATCACTCCGATGGCGGCGGGCACCTATGTATTGACGGCCAGTGCCGCCGGCTTCGCGACCACTTCTACTCCCAGCCTTCAGCTGCAGGTTGGACAAAACGCCCGAGTGGATCTGCAATTGAAGGTTGGGCCCTCGACGACCACCGTGCAAGTAAATGCCGAATCCCCTCTGCTCGGAACCGATACGGCAACCATGGGAACCGTGGTCACGAATCAGCAACTTACCGATCTTCCGCTGAATGGACGCGGATTTTATCGTTTGGCCGAGCTTACTCCTGGCGCTGCTTTGTTGCCGCCAACTGGGAACTCTCTGCCCATTCGCCCGGAGATCGTAAACGGCAACACCATCAGCGGCATTCGCGGTAGTGCAGTGACTTTCCTGCTCGATGGCGTGGACGTAAGCGAGCAGCATCAGGGAGGCACATTTATTCAGACTTCGATCGATGCGCTCCAAGAGTTCAGCGTGCAGCAGAGCCCTTATTCCGCGGAATACAATCGCGGCGGCGCCTTCTTCAACGCTGCTACAAAGTCAGGTACGAATCGGCTTCACGGCGGAATCTTCGAATTTGTCCGCAATGACAAGCTCGATGCGCGTAACTATTTCTCAGCCACGCGCGCAATCCTCAAGCGTAACCAGTTCGGGGGTGATCTGGGCGGTCCGCTAAGCATTCCTCATTTTTACAACGGCCGTAACCGCACCTTTTTCTTCCTCGACTACGAAGCGCAGCGGCTCAGGCAGGGGCTGGTGGTGAACAGCACAGTCCCAACCGATGCCGAGCGGGGCGGAGACTTCCGAGGCTTGAATCCAATTTTCGATCCATTGCTCACACCGCGCACCCAAATCTCTTGCAATGGAGTTCTGAACGTAATTTGTGCCAACCGGATTTCTCCGCAGGCACAGGCGGTGCTGGCTTTCGTTCCCCGTGCCAATGTGGGTAGCAAAAGTTTTCAAGCTGTTCCATCGCAGACGATTGATTTTGACCAGTTCACGGTCAGGGGGGACCATGAGATCAAATCTTCAAACCGCCTCTTCATGCGGTGGACCTATGTAAATAACCGGGAAGTTGATCCCAATGCCGCCCCACTCTTGCACACTGCGTCTCTTACCTCGAACGCACAGGACATCGCCGTTGGCCTGATTACCAATGTTGGAAGCAACAAGGTTCAAGACTTTCGCTTCCATTACCTTCCCAGCCACGTTCGTCTGGCAGCATTTCTCGAAGGGCCAGACTTCGATACTGCCAATGGAATAAGCGGCTTTTCGCAGCTTCTTCGCCCCGGCACAGGGGGCTCGTTTCCCGACTTCAGTTTCAGTGGCTACAGTTCGCTGCAGGGCTCGGCCTTCGATCAGCGCCCCAAGTCGCAGGATCGAACCGTCTTTGAACCAACCGACAATTTCACTATCCTGACCGGCCGGCACTCCCTTAAATTTGGCGTACTCATCCGGTATTACCAGTGGCTGGGATATGACAGTGCCAGCTACGCTGGCATTTTTAACTTTACCGGCGTTGAGACTCAAGATTCCAAGCTCACCGTGGGCACCGGAGATGCATTCGCAGATTTCCTGTTGGGATTTCCTGCCTCCGTGTCGCGTGCCTATCCGGCGGCCAACTTCGGGGGTCAGCGATGGTACCACCAGTACTTTGGACAGGACGATATTCGTGTCAACGATCGGCTGACCGTGAATTTCGGGCTGCGTTATGAGTACTCCCCTTGGTTGAACGGCTACAAGGGGCAGCTAGGGACGTTTGACCCGAGCCAAGCCAAGCCCATCATAGTGGAAAGCAACACTGATAAAGTCGATCTCAGTGCGCAGTACGCCGCGCCCGCGGCATACCAATTTTTTGGACAATTCATCCAGACCAGCAGCCAAGCGCATCTTCCATACTCGATTACCTACACCGACCGTACTCAGTTCGGGCCGCGCTTGGGTTTTGCCTGGCGTCCCATTGGCAAGAACACCGTAATTCGAGGCGGGGTAGGAATCTTCTATGAACCAGAGGGAACCAGCGGACGCGTGAACCGGAATATTCTCCCCTTCCTGCTTTCGGAAACGGTGAATCAAACGCAAAAAGTAGTTCCAACCCGGTCACTGGCTAACTTTTTTCTGGGTTCGCAACTGGGTTCGGCTACTTCAAACCCGACGCTACTGCCGACCAAGACCCATCTGAACGTGGGCTCGAATCAGCATTACAGCTTCGGCGTACAGCAGCAGATCGGCTCTCGGACCGTTTTCGACATCGATTACGTTGGCAATCATGGCGTTCATCTTCAGAGCACCGACGATTTCAACGATGCCAGTCCGGGTAGCGGATCGGTTCAGGCGCGTCGACCCTATCAACCGTGGGGCAGCATCACATTCGAGAGCCAGGATCTCAGCACCAATTACCAGTCCTTGCAGGCCAAGCTTGAGCATCGCTCGGGAAATGGGCTGACCGCCTTGGTTGCATATACATGGTCCAAATTTCTTCAATTCAATCAATCTCCGCCTCTCGGCGGCAACACGGGATACGAGTACACATACTCGCCATTTGATACGCCCCATAACTTGGCGATCAGCGGAACGTACGAGATACCAGTGGGGAGAGGTCGCCGGTTCATGGCAAGCGACAAAGGATTGATTGACGGCGTGATCGGTGGGTGGCAGTTACAGACCATCATTGTATTGCGAAGTGGAACGCCCTATACGCCGACGGTCTCGACCGATCGTGCGGGCACCGGAATCGCAAACCAACGGCCGAACTTGAATCCAGCGGGCTGTTCTCCCTCATTCCACCAGACTCTGACCAGTTGGTTCGATACCAGTTGTTACGTAGTTGCACCAGCCGGAACCTACGGCCAGGTTCGCGCCAATACATTACATTCGGACATATTCCGGCAGTATGACGCATCCATATTCAAGAATTTCCGAGTGACGGAGGGTTCGACGCTCTCCTTCCGGGCGGAGTTCTTCAACCTTCCCAATACGACGAGCTTCAACGCTCCCTCGGTAACTACCGTGGACACAGCCAACGGGGGGAGAGTCACGAGTACGTCCATTCCGTCGCGTGACATTCAATTCGCGCTTAAGTACAACTTCTGAGCGAGGATCACGAGCCGATGAATCGGCCAGCTCAGAACGAGCCCGTCGCTCTCCGAACTAGGCATAAGAATATGAAATGTTTACTCCTCTGTCTTTTACTACTCGGCCCTAGCCGTCTAGCAGGAGCCCAGGATGGCGTCGTGCCCCCTTACCTGGACACCTCTAAGTCAACTGAGCAACGGGTTGTGGACTTGATCGGCCGACTTTCATTAGAGGAAAAGGCGGCCCTGCTCAATCACATGAATACGGGCATTCCCCGATTGAACGTACCCATGTGGGGCGGATGGAACCAGACCCTGCACGGGGTATGGTCGAAGGAGCCGACCACATTGTTTCCCGCTGCGATCGCAATGGGAGCCACGTGGGATCCGGATCTGATCCACACTGTCACCAGTGCCATGGCGGATGAGGCCCGTGCCTTGTATAACATGAAAGCTGACGGTCCACGTTCTAAGCATGGCTTGGTTTACCGCTCGCCGGTTATCAACATCAGCCGCGATCCCCGTTGGGGGCGCATTCAGGAAGTGTTCAGCGAAGACCCTTACCTGACCGGGCGTCTGGCTGTTGCTTACGTTGAGGGCTTACAAGGCGACGATATCAAGCATCTCAAAGTCGCTTCGACGGTGAAGCACTTCGCCGTAAACAACGTTGAAAGCGGTCGACAGCATCTTTCCGCTGAAGTAGACGAGCGCAGCCTGATGGAATACTGGCTTGCTCACTGGAGGATGGTCATCACCGAGGCACATCCCCAGTCGGTAATGTCCTCCTACAACGCCATCAATGGAACACCCAACGCCATCAATCACTACCTGCTAACTGATATTTTGCGTGCTCAGTGGGGCTTTGACGGTTTCGTGACGGATGACTTGGGCGCTGTGCAACTGCTAACCCAAAGCCGCACCAATTCGAGCGAGCCGGGACAGCGCATATCCGAGGACCCGGTTGAGGCCGCTGCCTTAGCAATCAAAGCAGGGAACGATTCCGATGACACAGAATTCGAACGAAACGTCCCGATAGCCGTGAAAAGAGGTCTGCTCACCATGAAGGACGTGGATCAAGCAGTAGCGCGCGTGTTAGCCGTTGGCTTTCGCCTGGGTGCCTTCGACCCTGCGGAAAAGAGTCCTTACGCCCATCTTTCCGCTAGCATTCTTCGCTCCCCCGAGCATCTGGCGCTTGCCCTGCGCACGGCAGAAGAATCCATTACCCTGCTTTCAAACCGCAATGAATTTCTGCCGCTTCGGCGTGAAGCCATCCATTCCGTCGCCGTCATTGGCCCCGCGGGCGACTCCGAGTACGAGACTGGCAATTACTATGGCAAACCGGCTCGCAAGGTCGGGCCTTTGGCCGGTCTGCGTGAATCGCTCGGATCGAATGTCAATGTGCAGTATGAAAAAGGAGTTGGGTTTAGCGAATGGGCTGATCCTCTCGAAGTGTCACGTGCCGTTGAGCTGGCCCGCAAGTCTGACGTTGCTGTGCTCTTCCTAGGCACGAATCTTCGGATCGAAAGCGAAGGCCACGATCGCCGCGATCTCAACTTGCCTGGTGGCCAAGAGCAGCTGATGGAA
>JAFAPG010000859.1 GCA_019247235.1 Acidobacteriota bacterium | reverse complement strand
CTGAATGGAGCTGTTTTCGACAGCGTTACTAAGTAGCGGCAGCAGGTCATCATAAGCGGCCAACAACTTCGCAATATCGTAATCGGAATGCGCATAACTAATGTTATGTGAGCCAAGCAGTAGGACACCTCTCGAGAACATCTCCTGGAGCAAGAGTGTTTTTAACTGCCATTGCGAGCACGTCTCAGTATCCTTAAATATGAGAAACGACCAAGTTGGATGCCCGGAAATGGAGCAGAAGCGGTCCGCGCAGTATTTGTTGATCAATCGTTTTAAGCCGTTTACAACCTTGCAACCCTGGTTGCGCATGCTTTCCAAAATTGGCTGTTGTTGGAGTTTGCTCAGAGTCGCCATGGCTGCAGCCAACGACAGCGTCTCTCCGCCAAATGTAAATGAGAAGAATACTTCCTCCAACATCTGCATGATGTCCGCGCGGCCCGCCAGAGCACTGAGAGGATAGCCATTAGCCAATCCTTTACCGAACGTTGCTAAGTCAGGTATTACGCGAAACACTTCTTGTGCACCACCGTTGGAGAACCGGAAGCCGGTGATCGTTTCATCGAATATGAGCACGGCTCCGTTCTTGTGGCTTAGTCTCTTGACCTCTTCCAAAAACCCTTCCTCGGGCTCGACAGAGTTCATAGGCTCCATGATTACTGCGGCTACTCCGTCGCGCCAGCTCGCAAAAATATCGTGTAGAGACTCCAGGTCGTTATAAGTAAATGGATGTGTTAAATCGCAAGTAGATTGCGGAACACCCAGGTTGCGGCTAGTAGAACCGATATACCAGTCCTGCCAGCCGTGATATCCGCACACTGCCACATGGTCTCTACCTGTGTAAGCGCGAGCAAGCCGAATTGCTCCCGCCGTAGCGTCGGAACCATTTTTGCCAAAGCGAACCATCTCGGCGCAGGGAACCATTTCGCGAATCTTCTCTGCTACTTGCAACTCCAGGGGATGCGGCAAGGAAAAAATAGTTCCATCTTGCAGCTGTGCCTGCACTGCTGCGGTCACATCGGGATCGTTGTAACCCAGGGTAATTGCAGCCAGACTATTCACAAAATCAATGTACTCGTTCCCATCTATGTCCCAGATCTTGCTTCCATTCGCTCGTGCCGCAAAATACGGGGACACGCCAAGAGGGTATTGAGTCTTGCTTTTACTGAATGTCTGAGAGGCGAGGGGAATCACCCCCAGCGCTCTTTGCAACATTTGTTCTGAGTTGTGATAACGACCTGGCATTCAATGGGAGTTTACTGTGGATCAAGATCAGTTGTTCGAAAGCGACAATGTGTATCCGGCATTGCGAGGGATCCTTGAGTTCACGCTGCTGATGTCAGGATGAAGCTCAAGGTATCTGACTATATCCTGCATGGCAAAGAAAGGATTGGTAGGGTATAAGGCTTCGTATATGGTCTTGACTAGTTCGAAATCTATGGCCTCGTCCACAGTCCAACGTAAGCCTGACAGATTGGCATCACCTCGAAAACTGCCGATGCGAAAGAAGTCCGGTTGTCTCCAGATGAAAGGGGTTACGTGCTCCCGGTCAGATGGAAGCTCAGCCTCGTGCCAGGCCTTCGTAAGGCAAGATATACGAAAAACTTCAGTGTCAAGGCCGTCAGGGTATGTTGGTTCGATCGTGTTGCTCGCGTAATCATATCCGCCTTCCAAACAGAAAGTGACTACACTGTCTATCACTTGCGGATCGATAAGGGGACAATCTCCCGTTAAGCGAACAACGTATTCGGGATGGAACACTTGCGCGGCTCGGTAGTACCTATCGAGTACGTCGGCGTGACTACCGCGAAAGCACTCGATTCCCGACGCGCGGCATAAATTCTCAATCGCGTCATCGGAGGTATCTAGACTGGTTGCTACTAACAACTGATCCAGCAGGGTGGCTCGTAGCGCACGCTCAATCTGATGTACGAGCATGGGTTTGCCGAGAATCGGAAGGAGGACCTTCTGAGGCAAGCGAGTCGAACAAACACGCGCTTGAAGAATGGCAAGTATCATGATACCAGTCTCCAATTGGATGGATCGACCAACGCAGGATCGTCTATGGCGAAGGCAAGAAAGTCCTGAGGATTTATCGCACACTCTGTATGGCAGAGTTCCCGCAGTTGTTCCAGGGTATTGACACCGTATATTACAGCATCCGCACCGGAAGAGCGTAGGGCAAAGCCAAGTGCAGCACCAGCAGGAGATAGACTCTGCTGCTTCAGATATGCGTGATACTTCTCAAAGCAGGGGCGGAAACGATCAAAGTATGGCGGCAGCGTCTTGGGGTTCATTAACAGAAGTCCTTGCAGAAAAATCGAGCGGGCATGAATCTCAATGCCCTTCTGCTTTAATCGTTGCAGATGACCGTCTGCCAGCAAACGTTGATCAAATACATTGATGGGCGCTTGAATAAGGTCGCACTGGTAACGAGAAAGGATTTCGTCGATTTCGCGGGCGCTATAGACAGAAACTCCAACGCGGGATATAAAGCCGCGCTGCTGGAGAGAAAGCATGCGCTCAAACAGTCGCCAGCCACCTTCCGCAAGCAGGTCCGAGGCGTGGTGCATCAGCAAGCCGTAGACCTTGGGGTGCCGCAATCGCTGCAGTGAGCGCAGGAAGGTAAGCTCAAGGGTTTCTGCGTCTTCGTCTGTGATGGCGGATTTTCGAAATATTGGAGTCTTCGTAACAATAGAAAAACTATGCTGATGGGGTAGTAGTTGACCCAATATTTCCTCGCTACACCCATAGGAAGCTGCAGTGTCTAGTATCTCAATCCCTCTGGTTTCAGCAAATTCAAGAATGGCGGCCGCCTCACTAAGCGAGGTTTGGCCGTCGCGATTCGCGATTCCGTAGTCCAACCCGAACTGTACAGTTCCCAGGCCGAGTTTCATACAAGGCCTGAATTTATGAATTGTGAATGTCTGATGTGTGAAGTCACCATTATCACGCAGACTTCTGAATGTGAGAATTGCGCGTTGTAAGGTGCAATCAAAATTCCCGAAGTCGTGATTTACATTCGCCCAACTATACAACTTTCTACTGCTGCTGCCAGGGTGGCGAATACCTTGTGAACATCGACTTCGGTCATAGTGACGAATATCGGCAGAGTGAGAATCCGCTCGTAAGCTTCTTCTGCAACCGGGCAGAGACCTGGACCTGTGCCGAACATGCGGCGATAAAAGGGATGTAGGTGCACTGGAATGTAGTGTACGTTCACGCCGATGCCGTCCTGTCGAAGTGCGGCAAACACTGACGTGCGATCGACGGTGCCGTTATCGCCGGCCAGCCTTACAACATAGATATGGTAAGCGTGCAGCGCGTCCGCATGCGTCTCGAGTGGTTGAGCAATGTCCCTGTGAGCCAGCTGCTCGTCGTAAAGAGACGCTATCCTCCGCCTCTTTGCAAGCCAATCATCAAGTTTTCGCAACTGGCTCATGCCAAGAGCACACTGAAAGTCGGTGAGCCGGTAGTTATAGCCCATTTCAATGATCTCGTAATACCAGGAGCTACCTTTTTCCCTTTGCTGGAAATCGGCAGTAATTCCATGATTACGGAAGAGTCGCATACGCTTGGCGTAGGTATCATCGTGGGTGGTGACCATGCCACCCTCCCCGGTGGTAATGTGCTTGACCGCGTGGAAGCTGAACACATTCAGGTCTGCCAGTGTACCGACCTTCTCGCCGCGATACGTCGCGCCCAAAGAATGACACGCATCGGCAACTAGGGCGATTCCGTGGCGGTCCGCAATCGTCCTTAGAGCCTCGTAATCGCAGGGTTGTCCGGCGTAATCGACCGCGACGATCGCCTTTGTGCGGCTGGAAATTCTTTCTTCCACGCGCTCAGGGTCCAGCAACAGAGTAGATGGTTCAACGTCGGCGAAAACAGGAGTGCCGCCCTGAAAAACTACGCAATTGGCCGTAGCCGCGAATGTCATCGGCGGCACGATGACTTCGTCGCCCGGCCCGATCCTAAGAGCATGCATGGCGGCGTGCAGTGCCGCAGTTCCGTTAGCGACTGCTACCGCGTTGCGGGCGCCAACGTAGGCAGCAACTGCTTTCTCAAATTGGGTCACCACCGGACCGCTAGTAAGCCGGTCTGACTGTAAAACGGCAACAACCGCCTCAATATCTTCGGCGTGTACGTATTGCTTTCCGTACGGAAGAAACGACATATTTGATCTCGTTAGGATGCGACGGCAACTTTTCTCCCCACGCCGTTTCCGGAGTCGTCGCCAATTAACTCGTGGAGTGTGTCCACCGTGAGCCACTCGTCGTTAGTGTCGCTGGTGTAGCAGAAACCGTCAGGCAGGTGCGAAGCATTCTCGCCTTCTGCCACTGGATACGACGGTTGTGATGGTTGAATGATATACATTTCCGCCAACTCTACTGCGTTGCGCGCTTCGTCCTCGGAGATCAGGGTCTCGTGCACTTTCTCCCCTGGTCTGATCCCGATTTGGCGCACGCGACAGTTTGGGGCGAGGGCGCGTGCAAGGTCCGTGATCTTCATACTTGGAATCTTGGGAATGAACACCTCGCCTCCACGCATTTGTTCGACGGCATTAATCACGAACCGCACGCCACTTTCCAGCGTGATCCAGAACCGCGTCATTCTTGTATCGGTTACTGTGACGGTTCCGTTCTTTCGCTGCTCCAGAAACAATGGGATCACACTGCCGCGGCTGGCCACGACGTTTCCGTAGCGCACGCAGGCGAAACGGCATCCGTCTTCGCCACTGTAAGAGTTGCCATGCACGAACAGCTTCTCGGCCACGAGTTTGGTGGCGCCGTAGAGATTCACCGGGCCGACGGCTTTATCGGTACTTAGCGCGACAACTTTTTTCACACCGGAATCCAGAGCGGCTTCGATGATGTTCTTCGCGCCCATAACATTTGTCATTACGGCTTCGATCGGGTTGTACTCGCAAGTGGGTACCTGCTTCAGCGCTGCCGCGTGGATCACGACATCAACGCCGTTCATCGCGCGGAGCAGCCGGTCTCGGTCGCGGACGTCGCCAATGAAGTAGCGCAGCGAATCGTGGTCGAAACCGTGCACTCGCATTTCGTGCTGTTTCAGCTCGTCCCGGCTGAAGACGATGAGCTTCTTCGGGTGATATTCCTGAAGCATGATCTCGGCGAACTTCTTGCCGAAAGATCCGGTTCCTCCAGTAACGAGGATAGAGAGGTTTCCCCATTGCATAGTGTGTGACCTTTTAAGAAAAGCTGCGAAGCTACACAGCCTCGCCGCGACGAGCCTGTGGCACGTTGAACTTTTGGGCTTCCGGCTGGCACGTGCGGCGGGCCGGCTTCGACGAAAGACCTGTTTCTTTAAGCAGAAGCAGTTTGGTTTGGGCCACCGTACTCGCGGTAGTACCTGTAGTAGCCGTCGTAGTAGCCGGCTTGATGCAGATCGATGTCGTTGAGGACCACTCCGATTAGATGAGCGCCGACGTCGCGGAAATAGGATTGTGTGCGCAACACGAGCTCCCGCGGCGTAGCTCCACCCTTGACTACGAGTATGGCGCCCTCGACCATAGTAGTTAGGATTCGGCCGTCGGCTACGTTGAGTAACGGAGGGGAATCGACCAACACGAAGTGATACTCTTCGGTCGCCTCATGCACCAGCTCGTGCATGCGTTCGGATGAGAGTAACTCGCTGGGGTTCGGTGGAACCGGACCGCAAACCAGGCAATCGAGACCCGTGGTCCCGCTAGGCCGCACGAGCGTGCGCCAATCTTGCTGTCCGGTCAAATAGGTCACTAGGCCGGTAGAATAGTCGCAAATGCCGAACAGCCGGTGCACGCAAGGCCGCCGCATGTCGGCGTCGATGAGCAGGACGCGTTTCCCCAACTGTGTAAGGGCAATCGCGAGGTTGCTGGCGATCGT
>JAFAPG010000857.1 GCA_019247235.1 Acidobacteriota bacterium | reverse complement strand
GACCACAATTTTCGCCATCATGCACACCGCCTGGCGGGGATATCGCCCGCTAGCCGTTTCCGCAGAAAGCATGACCGCATCGGTGCCATCAAAGACGGCATTGGCGACGTCGCTCGCCTCGGCGCGCGTGGGACGGGGATTCTCAATCATCGATTCCAGCATTTGCGTGGCAATGATGACCGGCTTACGCCATTCCGCCGCCCGCCGGATTACATACTTCTGGATTACCGGGACCTTTTCAGGCGGCATCTCCACGCCCAGGTCGCCCCGGGCCACCATCACTCCGTCCGATACCTCAAGAATTCGTTCCAGTTGGTCGAGAGCCTGCGGTTTCTCGAGTTTTGCGATCACTGGAACATCTCGGTTGTGAGCCGCAATAATGCTTTTCGCTTCCTCGACATCAGCCGCTGAGCGAACAAACGAGAGTGCGACCGCATCCACTCCGTGCTCTAAACCAAATTCCAGATCTTTGCGATCTTTCTCAGTTAATGCGGGAATCGAAAGCGCTGCGCCGGGCAGGTTGATGCCTTGATGTTCGGAAAGCGTGCCCCCATTGATGACCTGACAAGCTACGTCATCTCCGTCGACCTGGTCGACGCGCAACTCAATGCGCCCATCCGAGAGCAAGATCCGCGAGCCCGATCGGACTTCCTGCGGAAGCCCCTTGAAGTTAGTGGTAATGCAATCGGGCGTGCCAGCGATGTCCCGCGTGGTAATCGTCAACCGACCACCGGTCCCAAGCACAATGGGCTGATGATCAGCGAGAGGACCAGTGCGGATCTTTGGGCCTTGTAGGTCCTGCAGGATGCAGATGGTTTTCGCCTCTCTGCGCGCAGCGTGACGGAGAATCTCGATAGAACGCGCATGTTCCCAGTGTGTGCCATGAGAAAAATTCAGGCGGGCTACATCCATACCCACCGAGATCAGCTCTGCGAGCATCGCTTCGGTATTCGAGGAGGGTCCAATCGTGCACACAATCTTCGCGCGGCGGTTGCCGCCGATCTCCGGAGAACATAGGGACTCAAGTTGGGAGGAGTTTTCGCTCATGATCTTGGAGTTGAATTCCGCCTATTGTAAAGGGTGGCAGCAAGAGATTGGTGCCCGCGAGCAGACTGGTCAACATCCGCGACCTGGCCGACCACCAGGTCACGGGGCCAGGCCGTGAGAGTGGGGACCTGAATAGGCAACTCACACATCCAGTCCGATCGAGCGCATAAGTGCAAGACCATTGCTCCTCGTTACCACTCCTTCTCGCAACTGGTAGTCAAAGTGCATCGTTCCGTTGTCGAATTCCTCCTGAAAATGCACATTACGCAGACGACGGTCACCTTCTCTCCCCATCTGGGTCAAGGCTAAATCGTGAGTCGTAACCAGACCGATCGCCTTGCGATCGATCAACGCACGCAGGAGACCTTGGGCTCCAATCAAACGATCTTGCGAGTTCGTCCCTTCGAACAGTTCGTCGAGAAGAAATAGAAGCGGAGGATCGCTGCCAGCGAGATCGAATAATTTGCGCAATCGAGTGATCTCCGCGTAAAAACGCGAACGGCCATCCTGCAGCGAATCGTTGATGCGAATGCTAGCCCCCACATGCAGCGGGCTCATCTCTAGTTTTTTCGCTCGGACCGGAGCGCCGGCCATGGCGAGCACGGCGTTGACTCCTACAGCGCGAAGCAACGTACTTTTTCCCGACATATTCGAGCCGCTCACAATCAATCCAGACACTCGGCCGGCCAGACTCAAGCTACTGCGAACGCAGGTGCTCGCCGGGATCAAGGGATGCCCTAGCTCGCTTGCTTCCCAGTGCGCCGGACCTGCGGTAATCTCAGGAAATGGGTCATTGGGATGTTCGTAGCTGTAGCTCGAAAGTGAAATCAAGGCTTCGAATTCGCCAATTACCGTGAGCCATGCCCGGATTGCGTGACCGTGCTTGCGTCGCCAACCCTCAGCAATGAATCCTAGCTGTACGGAATACATCAAGGGGATGTCCAACATGCGTACGATCAGATTGTGGCGCGACTCGCTGTAACTCGCGATCGTGCTCAACCGTTCGACGACTCGCGAGGGCGGTTCGGCCCGAGAGGCCAGTCGTTGCTGAAGAGAGCGGAGGTAAGGACTCAAGAACTTCTGTTCTTCGATGAGTACTAACAGTCCCGACACCAGACTCAAGTCACTCCAGGCGTGCTCTGAGCCATGCAGGATTTCCTCGAGCGGTTTACGCAATCGGTAGGCTAAAGTGGCCTCAATGGCGAGAACCACGACCAGCGGCGCCACCACGCTCCAGTAGCTCCAAACCACCACGGTTGCGATGGCCATGCCACCGAGTCCCGCCGCCAACCATTGGATTCCGCCGTTCTTCAGTTGATTGGGGGCTTCCGCCCACCGTAAGAGTGCCTGGGGATCGACGCCGATCTCCGAGTTCTCCCCCTCGAGCGCCAGACCTTCCCGCAAGTCGAGCTGATCGCGCAGTTCATCAATCGCCCCCTGCCGCATCCTGATCTGCTCAGGGGGTGAAGGTGAGAGCAGCCAGCTCGCCAGCGTCTCTTCTCCCATACGGGTCCGAGCCGTGCAAAGCAATTCAAACAGCCCGCCCTGGCCAAACAGGTCCAGATCTGTCGCATATTCGTGATGCTGATCACTAAATCGCTCGCCGCTTTGCCCCTGACCAGCCCAGCGGTTTTCAATCCGCGCCAACCCTTTTTCATAGAAGCGGCGGGCACGAATCGCCCGATCTCGGGACCTGAGAATACGCGAATGGTACAAGGCCAGTGAGGCGAATGCCGCGACCGGAATTGTCAGCCACCATGGCGACAAACGGTGATGAACAAAGGATAGCCAGGCGAGAACCACCGCAATAAAAGCCAGCATCAAGCGGAGGTTACCGACGCGAACGTGAATCTATTGCTCTCGATCCGTCCGCAGTTCGAAGTCCTTGAAGCGTTGTCGATATTCCTCAGCCGCTTGCACCAGTTGAGAATACATCAGCGTTGCGAATAGAAGCCGCCACTCACTTCCCTTCTGGGTGGCCGGGGACGAGGACCTGAGGCGGAGGAGGTATTAATATTTAGTGTGGCTGCGGTAGGGGTTTCTGCTTGAAGTCAAAGCATTCCGCCATATCATCGGACGCCTGATCGCGCGCATTGAGCGGATTTATGCCAAAAGTCACTTCGCAAAATTTCACCAGACTGACATGCGAATGAAATCCCTTAGCGATTCCTTGCTTAGAGTAAGGGCTAATCACCAGGCAACCCACCCGATTGCCGTAACTGAATTGGGTGTTGGTGTAGCTCGGCCCCTTGGCCGGACCGGCTCCGGTCCAGTTGTCTTTGAAGGGAGGATTTACGTGGTCATACCAGCCACCCCAATCGTCCCAAGTGACAAAAATCACCGAGCTGCTCCACATGCTGCTTTGCCCCAGGCTACGAACGCGGTCGGCCGTCCATTGGCTGCCTAATTTGACCGTTTGTTGTCCGGCACTTTTCCCCGACGGAGGATGCTCCGATAGCTCGACGGGAGTGCCTGGCGCATACATCCAAGAAACATTCGGCAATTTGCCTGCGGCCACGTCGCCGTCGAATCGAGTCCAGGGCAAAATGTTGGGGCTGCCCTTGAGTTCTTCGATTTTGTCGAAGTAGCTGAACCCAGGGTCGCCATAGGCAGCCCAGGTAAGGTTGGCCCTTTCAAGCGCCTTCGGCAATGTCGGCACGTTGAAGGGTTCCATCGGCTGGTAGGTCCGTGTCTTGCTCACATTATCAATTACCGGCGAGGCCGCAGCGATGAGCATCAGATGATTGGGCTCAGATTGACTCGCCACTTCGGTGTAGTAATTGTCACAAAGGGTAAACTGCCGGGCAAAGGAGAAATAGGAGGGTATGTCCTTCTCGCCATATTGCAGCTTCACGGCATGCGCCGCTCGCTCCAGCCATGCAGCGTGATCGTGGGGTGGATCACCACCCGTTGGCGGATCTTGTGCCGCCGGGAGTGTGGCACCGTTAGCCCCAGGAAAAGAACCGAAGTAGTTGTCAAAGGTATGGTTTTCTTTGACGATGATGACAACATGTTCGATGGGATTGTGCGGCTGCATTGACGCTCAATTCTCTGGGAACTTGTTCGCAGTCTAGCACTCGAGAGGTCGACCCGTGCGCCTTGCGGTCTGTGGATAATGCACCCGAGACTGGCCTTGCCGCAGTTGGCGGCAAACAGATAAGTTCTTAAATTGACGTAACATCGAGGCTTTGACGGCTGGACTATCGGCGGAGCGTTCCGAAAAATATTTGCCTTGATCCTCGCTGGGATTCCTTCGCAATGCAGCAAACAGGCTGACAAGTTTCTTGGACGGCTCAAGCCGTGAACCCTGACCCATGTGAATGACGTACCGAGATAGGAGACGAGGATCTCTGGTAAGCCAGCACTCATCTGTTGATTCGTGAGCGAAAGGCCCCTCTCCCCCGGTGGGGGAGAGGGCTTTTTAGTCGTGTTTTAGTCGTCCTCATCAACCTTGGTGGGTGCGGGGTTGTTGAAGTCGCTCGGTGGCCGGACGGTCTTCTCCCCGGGATAAGGACGCCGAAACCCGGTGGCCATGTACCAGTTCAGATGGTTCACGGTGTCGGGGTCTTCTGAGTCAGGCTTGGTCAGTTTGCCGGCGAAGATCTGCGCCTTTTTCTGAAGCCAAGCCGCCTTCAGCGCTTTGATCGCCGGGCTGTCGGTCTGGTTGGACGCGGTCGAGGAAACCCCCTCATCCAACGGCACCTGACTCGGCACGTGAGCCCATGGTTTGAAGTTGTCCGCAGGTGGCGTGCTCTTGAGAAAGGCCGTCCTCATCGGCGATGCCACGAGATCAAACTGGTTCATGGGCGGGAGACCGAGGATTTGCTCGATTGTCCGCGTCATATTCACCTGGGTGTAGTAGGTGTGGTCGGTGGGTCCTTTCTGCACCGTAAACGGGCTGACGATATAGCCTGGGCTGCGGTGGCCGTCAACGTGATCGACGCCATTCTGCGCGTCGTCCTCCTCAATGAAGATGGCCGAGGATGACCAGACACTGCTGTGGCTGATGTAGTCGATAATGCGCCCGACAGCCAAGTCATTGTCGGCTTGTTGAGCTTCGGGGCTTGGCGGACCGCCGGTGTGGTCGCACATTATCCAAAGAATGCTCAACGCGGGCACTGCGTTGTTCGCGAGGTCATTGTTGAAATCCTGTACCCAGAGATCGACGCGGAACTGGTCGGGAATGCCCAGATCGAACTGCGGAAAGTTCGTGACTAGGTGTTGAGACACGGCGGGAAGGGAGGACTGTGCCTGGATCGTGTTCTGATAGAACAGAGTTTTCTCTTTTCCATCTTCGAAATTCTGCGCGTCAGTGTAAAACTGCCTCCAGGTTGGCTCGGTTATCGAACCATCCGGCTGTTTGAACGTGTCATGCTCGACGTATTCGCCGTAGATCTTTACCGGCAGGCCGGCGGCAGCCGCTTCCGAAAAGAGGAAGCCCTTGTTCTGATAAGCCAGTGCATCGCCTGCGTTGCCGCCTGGATAGCTGCGCACCCAGTCCGGCGCCTGAATGTCGTCGGCGTAGGGCGCCATGGCCTCGGCGATCCACTGATGACCGTCAGCCGATTGGCGGCTGGGGTCATAGAAATTGTCGAGCAAGGGGAAGCGCTTCACCAATTCGTGCGCGTTGGGTGTGTCCTTACCACCGAACACGGCCAACGAGGGGTCGCCGTTGCCCGCGGACACGTCGCCTAGAACCTGGTCATAGGTGCGGTTCTCACGGATGATCAGGAAGACGTGCTTGATCAGCGATGGAT
>JAFAPG010000828.1 GCA_019247235.1 Acidobacteriota bacterium | reverse complement strand
TTTTGGATCTTCGTCTGCCGGGCATTAGCGGGCGGGAGGTTTGTAGCGAATTGAAACAACACGCTGCGACCGTGCCTATCATTGTATTAAGCGCGGCCACCGACGTGTCCGATAAAGTTCTACTGCTCGAACTCGGAGCAGATGATTATGTCACCAAGCCATTTAGCCCACGCGAATTGCTGGCGCGGGTGCGCGCTGCGCTCAGGCGTATAACTCGGCCTCCGGCAACTGAGCAGTGCTTATTTGATGACATCCACATTGACTTCACTAAGATGGAAGTCGTGCGCGAAGGTAAAATGGTGACCTTAACCGCTCAGGAATTTAAGACATTAAAATTCATGGTGCAGAACGCTGAGCGGGTAATCACTCGCGACGAACTGCTGAACGAAGTTTGGGGATATCACAATTATCCCTCGACCCGCACCGTGGACAACCACATTCTGAAACTGCGACAAAAACTGGAGAAAGATCCCGCCAATCCCGTGCACTTTCGCACCATTCACGGAGTAGGCTATAAGTTCGTAGGCTGAATCTCGAAGCGTTGGAGTGGTATGGTTAAAGTCCGATTACGAACCAAGTTCCTACTCTCCATGGTTCTGATTTCGGGCGGGCTCACCTCCTTAAGCCTGTTATTTGTCCGGCAAACGTTGCGTTTGCGGGTAACCCAAGAAATCTTTTCCCAACTGCGCAATTCCGTCACCACCTTTCAAAGCTTTCAACGCGAGCGCGAAATCATCGTGAGCCATGTTGCCGATCTGCTGGCGGATGAGCCCAGTGTCCGGGCGTTGATGACAACCCAAGATGAGGCGACCATTCAAGATGCATCGGCCCGATCCTGGCGACTGGCAGGAAGTGATCTATTCGCTCTTGCCGATCGCAGCGGAAGAGTAGTCGCTCTGCATACCAAGACCCCAGGACTCACTCGCGAGAGCGCACAAAGTTCGTTTTCCTCAACGCTCGAGCGGCACCAGCAATGGTGGTTTGACTCGCAACACCTTTATCAAGTCTTTCTCAAGCCCATCTACTTTGGCCCTGATGCCGACGAACGCCTGTTCGGATTCTTGGTGCTTGGTTACCAAATTGACGACCGGGTAGCCTCGCAGATCAGCCGCATCGCCAACAGCAAAGTGGTCTTTTACTATGGCAATACTGTGGTCACCAGCACCTTGGGTCCGGCCATGGAGGCCGAGCTGGCAGCAAAAAAGCTCGATTCAGGAAACTTTTCGCAGTTTGAGTCAGTCCAGCTGGGTGCGGAGCGGTTTCTTGAAACTACCTTGAATCTGGCCACCGAGGGCGGCCCGAACGTTCGTTTGACGGTATTAAAGTCCTACGATGAAGCGACTGCATTTCTAGAAAAGTTGAACCGGCTGCTGCTAGGTTTAGGTTTGCTGGCGGTTGTGATCGGAAGCGCACTCGTATTTTTCATTTCTTACACCTTTACCCGCCCGCTTTCGAGTCTTCTAGCTGGGGTGGCGGCTCTGGAAAAAGGCGATTTCACTTATCGTCTTGACGTTCAAGGCGAAGACGAAGTCGCGGAACTAGCTCGGGCGTTCGACCGTATGCGGGAAAGCTTATTCCGGACCCAGCAGAACCTAATTGAATCAGAGCGGCTGGCTACGATTGGACGGATGGCGAGCTCGATTTCTCACGATCTACGCCATTCGTTGGCAGCAATCGTGGCCAACGCTGAATTTCTTTGCGAATCCCACCTTTCATCAACTCAACGCGAAGAACTTTATCAGGAGATACAGCTGGCGGTGGGCCGCATGACCGAGCTTATCGACTCACTCCTTGAGTTTTCCCGCACCCGCAGCTCGCTTCGGCCCACATACGGCAGCTTGCGAACTCCTGTGGACAACGCCGTGCAAGCGGTTCGCTCCCATCCCGAGTTTCACAAGGCGCGCGTCAAAGTGCTTCAGTCGGGCAGCGCTGAGGGCTGGTTTGACCATAGGAAACTGGAGCGGGCGTTTTTTAACTTGGTATTAAATGCCTGTGAATCTCTGCCCGATCGTTGTGGAGAAGTGGATATCGATCTGCGCGACAGTGGCGGCACAGTCGAGATTCGGATCCGGGACAACGGACGTGGTATTCCTGCGGCCATCCGGAATACACTGTTTGAACCCTTCGTAAGCCAAGGAAAGGAAAACGGGACGGGTCTGGGCTTAACTGTGGCGCAAAGAATTGTTCAGGATCACAGGGGCGAGCTTGTTGTAGAACGTTCTTCCCAGGAAGGAACGGTATTTCGGGTTACGCTGCCTTATCCCACACCTCTTAGCGCAAATGTGACATCGGCCGATACGGTGGAACCATCCTCGGCCGCCGGAGCACATGCAGATTCGACGCGAACCGCGTGACCGAGCACGATCTCGATTCTCAATGCGCTGCTGAATCGTTCCGTTCGGGAGGAAAACTTGAAATCGTTAAGCGTACCTTGTGTTTTTGCCTACCCGGTCGTTCTCTCCCTACTGGCTGTGATTTCTCTGCACCCGGCCTGGGGTCAGCAAACACGGCCAGCGGATCAAGATCTAGCGGACTCGGTCAAAGAGCTGCGGGAGCAGGTGCAGGAACTCAGAGCTGCGGTTGCCGAAATCAAGTCGGAAGCCTCTGAATATCGCACCGAGAACGCGGAGTTGCGCAAAGAGCTCGAACGTCTACATTCAACTTCTCCCGTACCAGCCAGCGACAAGCCGGCCCTAAGTGTCGAGGCTGGGCCGACAAACGCGTCGCTCGAGCAGCGGGTCTCTTCGATAGAGGAAAACACACAAATGCTCGAAAGCCAGCTCCGGACCCAGTATCAGAGCAAACTCGAGAGCGCGTCGAAGTATCGGGTAAGGTTTTCCGGACTGGTGCTGTTCAACCTATTTCACAATCGCGGTGTGGTCGACAATCTGGATTTTCCCAGCTACACGGTTCCCGTCGGCACTTATGTGCCCCGGACAACCTTCGGCGCCACCCTGCGCCAATCGGAGCTGGGGATGGAAGTCTTTGGGCCCAAAATTGGCGGAGCGCTAACGAGCGGTGAAGTACGTTTTGATTTCGGCGGCGGATTTCCCACCGCAGCTCCCGACGGGGTAAATACCGGGTTAGTGCGTCTACGCACGGCTACCATGCGTTTCGATTGGGAGCATACGTCTCTGATCGTAGGACAGGATGGACTCTTCATCTCTCCCTTGACGCCTTCTTCATTTGCCTCCCTGGTAATCCCCAGTTTCGGATACAGCGGCAATCTGTGGTCGTGGACGCCGCAAGTGCGGCTAGAGCACACATTGGCGTTGGCAAACGGCGATAAATTACTGTTCCAGGGTGGCATCCTCGATAACATTAGCGGTGAACCTTCCTACGCAACCCGGCGCCCCTCACAGGCGGGAGAGGCATCCGGTCAACCGGCATACGCGGCGCGAACTTCATGGACCAAAAGCGTACATGATCGCCCATTAGGCTTCGGTGCAAGCGGCTATTATTCTCAACAAACTTGGGGTCTCTACCGCAATGCCAGCGGATGGGCGGTCGCGGGGGATGTTCGCATACCCGTGGCAACGAAATTCGAGTTGAGTGGGGAGATCTATCGGGGCCGCGGCGTGGGTGGCATTGGAGGAGGAATTGGTCAATCGGTTTTGTTCAGTGGAGATCCATCCAGCCCTATTTCGCGCATACGTTCCCTGAATTCCGCCGGCGGCTGGTCACAACTTAAATACATGGCCAATGCCCGCCTTGAATTTAACGCCGTGGTTGGTATGGATAATCCCTTCTCCTCCGATATTCACGCCTTTCCCTCACCTGTTGGGTACTACCCGGTCATCCTGGCGGCCAATCGAAGTGGCATGGTTAACTTTATCTTTCATCCGCGTTCCGACTTGCTGCTTTCTGGAGAGTACCGCCACCTGCGCACCACCAGCATTAACGCGCTCAGCAGCGCAGAGCAGGTGAATCTCACCATGGGAGTGTTGTTTTGAAATCTGCCTGCGTCCTCCTACTGAGCACCGTTTCGATGCTTGCACCTGGTGCGGCAGTTCTTGCCCAGCAAGTCGATCTCTCAGGCCACGTCAGGGTGCTCGAAGGGGAGCATGGGAAAGCGTCTTCCCATGATGAGAACGTGGTGGTTTGGCTCAGCCCGCTCGATTCCCCTGCGCCCCCGCGCCCTATTCGCAACGGGCGCCCGCGACTTACGCAACATAACAAAAGCTTTGAGCCGCACTTATTGGTGGTACCGGTGGGCGCAGTGGTCGAATTCCCTAACCGTGACCCTTTTTTTCACAATGTGTTTTCCTTGTTCGACGGAAAGCGCTTCGATTTGGGGTTGTACGAAGCTGGGACCACGCGCAATGTAAGTTTCGACCGTCCCGGCGTGTCCTACATTTTCTGCAATATCCACGCCGAGATGAGCGCGGTCATTATCGCCCTGGACACCCCGTTTTACGGAATTTCCAATAGCAAAGGTGAAGTGGACATTTCTGAAGTGCCGGCCGGCCGGTACCTGAGGCGAGTATGGTATGAAGCCGCTCTGCCGGCGACACTTAATACCCTGACCCGCGAAATCCGTGTAGGGGCAGAGCAGCAAAGTCTAGGAAATCTGGAGATACCCGCTAGCTTGACCGTTCATAGCCACCAGAATAAATACGGAATGGACTACGAACCGCCAAGCTCCAACAATCCGGGGTACGAAGGTCGCTGAGGTCGCATTGTTCCGCAGACCGAGCGACGAGAAATTTACACGCCGGTTATTCTGCGGTGACAACTCGGAGGCTAGCTCCGCGTAGCCTTTTTCTGTACTTGACTGCCGCTCTGCCCGGGTTTCCTGGGTCACGATTGCAACGCGAGCCCAGGAATGTAGCTTTTCTCTTTCTGTGTTCTGTCTGAACCAGCAATCAGCGGGACGATTTGAAAGATAAAGGCTGCCCGTTCGTTGCCTTTCTCCCCATGGCCAGTCTCCAAAGGCTGGCCTCTTTTTTCGCGAGCAGGATACGGTTTCAATCTCCACACACCCTCCAAGGCGGGAAAGTCATTCGACAGTAAAATAACGTTAGGGAGCGCATTCGTGTAAAAATAGAGGGCTTTTCACAATCCCGCTTTAGAGGTCTAAGTCTGATCTATGGCCATCGTCGGCGGAAAAAAATTAGGCTCATCGACGAGCATCAACCAAACTGCTACCAATTACGGCCCTGCGTTGGCCGTACTGACCACCTTATTTTTTATTTGGGGTTCTCTCACGTCTTTAAACGACGTGCTGATCCCATTTGCGCAGCATGTATTTAATTTGCGGCTTGCCGCCAGCATGTTGATTCAAACAGCCTTCTTCTCCGCATACTTTATTTTTTCCATTCCTTCCGCCAGAATCATCGACTGGATCGGATATAAACGGGCCATCATCGTGGGATTGAGCACCATGGTAGCCGCCTGTTTGCTCTTCTACCCCGCCGCTCGAATTCCTTCTTTCCCCTTCTTTTTGACCGCGCTGATGATCCTTGCTGCCGGAATTACCGTGCTGCAAGTTGCGGCCAATCCCTACGTAGCGGTGCTAGGTCGAGCCGAAACCGCATCCAGCCGATTGAATCTTACCCAGGCGTTCAATTCCTTGGGCACTACCGTATTTCCCTGGATAGGTGCCCGCCTGATTTTGGGAGAAACTGTCAGCGCTGCCGCCCAATCGGCTTCACAAGAAGCGGTGATCAAGCTGTATGTATACTTTTTCGCCGTCGTACTAGTCTTGTTGGCGATACTGTTTGCAGTTTTTCGACTGCCCAAGATGGAAACCGCCGAGCACCATCTGGGGCAAAAGATCGAGGATTCCATCTGGAAACACCCCAACCTTCCGCTCGGCGCCATTGGAATCTTCGTCTATGTGGGCGCCGAGGTTGCGATCGGCAGCTCCATCGCAAACTACCTGGCTCTGAATAATATTGGCCATTTCGTCTCCGATGTCAGCGACCCCGTGGCACGGTATCACGCAGCGCTGGCTGTGGCTGCTCGCTATATTTCTTGGTATTGGGGCGGCGCCATGATTGGACGATTCATTGGCTCGGCAGTCCTGCAGAAAGTAAAGACTTCGCAGGTGCTGGCATTCTCGTCGATCATGGCCGCCCTATTAGTCACAGTTTCGGTTGTGAGCAGTGGATGGTTGGCCATGTGGTCGATCTTGGCCGTCGGCTTGTTCAATTCCATCATGTTTCCTTGTATCTTCACCAGCGGAATCAGCGAGCTCGGTCAGCTGACCGGAGACGGATCGGGTATCTTGAACATGGCCATTGTGGGCGGCGCCATCATCCCCTGGATGGTGGGCAAAATCGGGGACGTTATCAACCATGCCTACTATCCCGGCATGACCCAGGGGGAGACCAGTTGGGGACAGGGAATTCACTATGCCCTCCTCATGCCTGCGATCTGCTATTTATACATTTTGTTTTACGCGGTCAGCGGCTCCAAGCCGAACAGTGAGCGCTATCGAGTGGAGGCGCCCTCCTAACGCGTGCAATCAGAAAAGGTATTCATCGGCGTGGATATCGGCGGCACCAAAGTGGCCGCCGGACTGGTGAGCTCCAAAGGAGAGATTGCCCGCATCGACCGCGTCCCAATGGTTTCCCATTCATCGGCGGGAGCAGGACTAGAATCGGTTCTTTCGGCTATCGCGCGGGTCTCCCCCGATGCTCGAGCCCGAATTGACGGTATCGGTATCTGTGCTCCGGGACCACTGGATCCAGCGACGGGCGTGATCTTGAATCCCCCCAACCTCCCCTGCTGGCGTAATTTTCCGCTGGCCGAAGCGCTTCAAAAAAAACATGCCGTGCACGTGAAAATAGACAATGACGCTAACGCTGCCGCTTTGGCCGAGACCCGCTGGGGAGCAGCTCGGGGGTATAAGTTTGTGTTCTATGCCACTATCGGCACTGGCATTGGCACCGGCATCGTCATCGATGAAAAGATCTACCACGGGCGCACCGGATCGGCCGCCGAAGGTGGTCACGTTAGCATTGATTATCGCGGACCGGTCTGCCGCTGTGGTAAACCCGGCTGCATTGAGATCTTCGCTTCTGGACCGGCGATTGCGAAACGGGCGCAAGAGCGCCTCGCCGCGGGATGTCGCTCTTCTATGTTGTCGCTCGCGGCAGGGAGAGCGGATGCAGTCACAGGAGAGGTCATAGGCCAAGCTTATGCCGACGGCGATGAGCTTGCCAAAGAGCTGCTCACGGAAACCTCCGACCGGTTGGCGTTATGGTTGAGCAACATGGTTGATCTCATCGATCCCGAGGTGATGGTAATTGGTGGCGGCGCTGCTATCCTCTACCAGCCCTTTCTCGATTTCATCAGGGAGAAGACGGCCAAGCTTTCCGTCAATCCCAGGGCCAGAGAAGTTCCAATAGTGTCTGCACGTTATGGCGCTGATTCCGGTATAGCCGGAGGCGCAGCGCTGTGCGCCTAATCTTTCACTCCCATGGTCTGGAAAGAATGTGATGCGGGACACTCTTCTTGGATCCGTTTTCCTCTCGATGCTGGTCGTCTTATCTTGGACGGCGATGGGCCTCGGTGAGTCTAACGTAACAGTTCTCTCCGAAGACGGCCTGCCCACCTCGGACACTGCGGCTATTCCCGCTTCCCTGCTACACCAAGCGTTTCCAAACGCGCAATTCTCGTCTTGCCAGGAGCTCGAACGCCCGCTCGTTTCCGCTAAGCTTCTCGTGCTTCCCTACGGCTCGGTATTCCCCGAACCCTGTTGGTTCCACATTCACGTGTTTCTCGAGCGAGGAGGCAATCTCTTGGTGCTTGGAGGACGTCCCTTCACCCGGGCCGCGTATCGGGATGGTGAAAGTTGGCGATTGCACGATTACAGCATTCGCTATTGCCGACCACTGGGCATTGATCAATATCAGACAACCGCGGGGTCTTCCGGCCTTACCTTTGAATTGAACCCCGACACCCTGCTTTCGATACCTGGATTTTCCTGGAAACAGAGTTACAGCCCCATCATCCACCTGAGTGCGGTCGACGTGTACGGACGGCAGGGCTCAGCAGGCGCGATCGATGCAAAGCTCGATAGTTTGGTGTGGGCTACGAAAAACGGCCGACGTATCTCTGCCCCCATTATTCAAATTGATCACCTACGAAATCGTTTTGAGGGCGGCCGCTGGATCTTCGTTGAGGCGGACCTGCCGGCACAGTTCTATGGCGACCCGAGCGCATCAAGGATCATTTCGATTCTGTCAGATCAAGCCTTACGAGGCGCGGAAGAATTCACGGTGCGGCCAACTCTGCCGCTCTACCTTCCAACCGAGCCGGTCGCACTCGAGGTCATGTGGAACGCTAGAAACCGCCAACACGCGTCGGTGGCGGTCGAGATTGCCGGTGAGGATGGAATCCCGGAATCAAAGACCGCCTCCGCGGCGCTCCCGCTGTCGGAGCCTCTGGTCTATCCGGCGGTGAAAGACAAAGGCCTTCACATCATCACCGCCAAGCTGATGAGTGACGGCAAGGTTCGCGCTATCTACCACTCTGGCTTTTGGATTCGTGATGAATCATATTTGCGCTCTGGCCCGGAGCTCGGAGTCAATCACGATTACTTCGAACTGGGTGGCAAACCTCTTGGGGTGGTAGGCACAACCTATATGTCGAGCGAGGTGCAACGACTCTACTTTGATCACCCGAATGTGTACGTATGGGACCGAGATTTGCGACAAATTCATGATGCCGGGCTCAATATGATTCGGACCGGCTGGTGGACGGGGTGGGATAAATTGGTCGACGAGAACGGTCTACCTTACGAGAGAACTCTGCGCACTCTCGAGGCCTACCTGATGACAGCCAGGAGGTACCGCTTGCCCGTGCAGTTCACCTTTTTTGCTTTCCTCCCCGAGGTACTAGGCGGAGCGAATCCCTACCTCGATCCCGAGGCCGTGGGCAAACAGTTGACCCTGGTGTCAAAGGTGACAGGGCGATTTCGCGAGGTACCCTTTCTTGCCTATGACTTGATCAATGAGCCGAGCTTTTCTAAACGCCTTTGGACCATGCGTCCGAATGGCGATGCGGTTGAGACGCGCAGCTGGAACCAATGGCTTACCCAGCATTATCCGAGCCGGGAGGCGCTCGCCACCGCCTGGAACGTTCCCATCGACTTGGTCCAGGGGACAGTCTCGTTGCCCGAAGACAGTGACTTCGCCCCGCGCGGCATGTACTCCGGCCACAATTCGCTCGAAGTCTACGACTACAGTATGTTCGCGCAGGAGCGGTTCGCCGAGTGGGTCGGTGCGATCTCCGCTGGCATCCGCCAAAGCGGCTCGAAGCAACTCATCACCGTAGGGCAAGATGAAGGCGGCTTTCAGGACCGACCGTCGCCAGCCTTTTTTGCGCCCCATGTGGACTTCACCACCAATCATACCTGGTGGCAAAACGACTCACTGTTATGGGATTCCCTGGTGGCGAAACAGCCAGGAAAGGCCATGCTCATCCAGGAGACGGGCCTACAGCGGGAACTCAATATCGACGAAACTGCGCGGCGCACGCCCGAGAGCGAAGCGGCGCTGTTCGAACGGAAAATGGCCATGTCCTTGGTTCGCGGTTCGGGCGCGATTGAGTGGCTGTGGAATACCAACTCTTACATGACGGAAGGGAACGAAACCCCAATCGGGGCGTTGCGCGCCGACCGAACCGAGAAGCCAGAAGCCACGGTCATGCGGGATTTTGCTAGCTTTGCAACCGTCCTCAGCAATCACCTGCGCAACCCTGAAGTTCCGCAAGTCGCGGTGATCGCCTCGCAAGCCGCGCAATATTCGGTGTTGGCCGAGCTACAGATCGAAGCGCAGAGAAAGTCGGTACGCGCGCTCGCCTATTACAGCCGGTTCATGCCCTACCTCATTTACGAGAACCAGATTGACAAGCTAGGAGACCCCAAGCTCGCAATTCTTCCCTCCGCTCAGTCGCTCACCGAGCACACCTGGCAGGCTCTCCTGAAATATGTGCAGGGCGGAGGCAGGCTACTGATCACAGGCCCGATCGATCGAGACGAACACTGGCAGCGAGTGAATCGTGCGGCCACAATTGTTCCCGGAGCGCATGCTATTCCCCTCACTTACCACAATGCTTCTGTCGCGCCCCAGGACGCATCTTCCATGCCGGCTCTTACCGGGCCTCGCGAACTGTCTCTCTCGTTTGACCTCGAAGCGCAAAGCTGGCTGGAATCATTGCGTTTACCCGG
>JAFAPG010000780.1 GCA_019247235.1 Acidobacteriota bacterium | reverse complement strand
TTAATCACCCCGGCTCGACCTCCGGCCGGAATCCACCCCTCAGCCATTCTGGCGCGCTCGGTCGAACTAGGTGCGGAGGTGGCGATTGCTGCCCACGTGGTCCTCGAGGAGGGGGTTAAGGTGGGCGACCATACCTGGGTGGGGGCAGGATCGACCATTGGCCGCGGAGTCAGGGTGGGCGCGGATTGCCAAATTCACCCTCAGGTTGCGATCTATCCCCGTACCCGGATCGGGAGTCGGGTGGTTGTTCACGCCGGAGCCGTACTCGGTAGCGATGGATTCGGTTACGTGCGCGATCCGAAGACCGGCGCACAAGAAAAATTTCCTCAGGTGGGAACACTGGAAATTGAAGACGACGTTGAGATTGGGGCGAATGCGACCATCGATCGGGGAGCCTTAGAAACGACGCGCATCGGACGAGGGACAAAGATCGACAATCTGGTGCACATCGGCCATAACTGCCGAATTGGCGAGCACGTAGTCATCGCCGCCCAAGCAGGATTTTCCGGCAGCATCGACGTTGGTGACCACGTCATTATTGGCGGGCAAGTGGGAGTCGGCGAACATGCCCGCATCCAACCGGGCGTGTTGCTGGGAGGACAGAGCGGAGTCTTACCCAAGAAGGTTGTCGAAGGCAAGGGAGTGGCATTTTGGGGTACGCCCGCAAGACCCCTGCGACAGTATCTGAGAAGCCTCGCCGCCTTGGCGGAGCTCGGACGAAGGCGTCGATAAGCATAGGCCTCTTTACTCTCATGGCAATCATTGTCATCGGCGGCCAATCGCGCAATGTTGGCAAGACCAGCGTGGTTGCTGGTCTGATTGAAGCCCTTCCTTCCTACGCGTGGACGGCCATTAAAATTACCCAATTCGGGCACGGGCGGTGTTCGGTGAACGGCAAAGCTTGCCATTGTTCGACCCCCGATCATCGCTTCAGTATTTCTGAGGAAAAACAACCGTCCACTAAAACCGATACCTCGCGCTTTCTGCGCGCCGGAGCCAAACGCGTCTTTTGGGTGCGCGCCGAACAGGGACGTCTGGGGGAGGTTGTTCCGGCCCTCCGAGGCCTACTTTCCCAGGCGGAAAACTCGATCATCGAATCCAATAGCATTGTCCGCTTCATTCGTCCCGACCTTTATCTAACTGTGCTTGATCCGGGCATAGAAGACTGGAAGATGTCGGCCTGGACGCTGGTTGAGCGGGCTGATGCGCTGATCGTTCACCGGCGTGAGGGCGCGCTCTCCGGGGAGGTCCGTCTGAGACCGTTATTCGCCCGTCCTACGTTTTCCATCCAGCCGCCCGAGTACGTGACCGACCAAGTCATTGCTTTTGTAGCCGGACATCTGGAACGGCTTTCTCATTCGCCAGCCTGATATGCTTTCCGAGCGATGCTCCGAATCGAGAGAAGCGCCTGGGTCCTGGTTGTTTCTTCCGCCCTTATTCAGATCGTAATCTTTCCTTTGCTCAATTTGTATGTGCTCAGCTGGGTGGCGGTCGCTCCCTTGCTGATCGCCCTGGTTCGGGCTCAGCCGCCAAAGACGCTCCAGCTCGAAGGGCGCCGCCAATTATTACCCGCATCGCCCGCCCAGGCATTCCTTCTCGCCTACGGTTGCGGCTGTCTTTGGTATGCCGGCAGTTGTTACTGGGTCTATAACACCATGAAGCAGTACGGCGGCATCAGCCCGGCGGGCGCGGCGGGATTGTTGATATTGTTTTGCCTATATCTGGCCCTTTACCACGGCTTGTTTGGCGTGATCCTAGGCCTGGTGGCCAAAAGTTCGGTTCGCGCAGCGCTGGTTTTATCCCCGGTTGTTTGGGTTGCCGTCGAGTTAGCACGCACCCGTGTGAGCGGCTTTCCTTGGGACCTGCTGGGCATTACGCAAGTAGACAATGTTCCTCTGGCGCGGATTGCTCGCGTGACTGGAGTATACGGAGTCTCCTTCGAGATCATGGTAGTGAACGCGGCTTTTGCGGCGGCCTTTGTCGCCCGCCAAAGCCGTCGGCGGTCGATGCTCATGGCGGCTCTGATGGCAGCGTTCGTGCTCGAGAGTGCCCGTTGGGTTCCGCTCCCGGCGATACCGGCTGATCACAGTGCTCTTCTTGTACAAGAAAATATTCCCGTGCTTGAGAGCAATGACTGGACGGCGTCCTACTTTGAAACCACGCTCGCGGATCTTAGCCGCATCAGCCAGAGCGTTCCGCCCGCCGAGCATCGCCACCCTGATCTCGTGGTCTGGCCGGAATCGCCCGCCCCTTTTTACAATGAAAATCCCTTGTTTCGCACCGGGCTTACCCAGATTGCCCGCAGCGCTCAAGCCTGGATTGTGGTGGGAATGATCACGACCGAGAAGAAGGAGGGGAAGAGCGGAAACCCGACGCTGTTTAATTCCGCGGGATTGGTTAGCCCCAAAGGTGAGTGGAAGGGACGTTATGACAAGGTCCACTTGGTTCCCTTCGGCGAATATGTGCCCTGGAAGAACCTGCTCGGATTTGCCGGGGGTTTAACGCAGGAGGTAGGCGATTTTTCCGCCGGTTCCGCGCGCCACCCGCTCGAGGCGGGTGATGAAAAGCTAGGCACCTTCATCTGCTACGAGTCGATTTTTCCCGATGAGATTCGCCAGTTCGCCAATCAAGGCGCCCAGGTATTTGTGAATATTTCCAACGACGGATGGTATGGGGATAGCGGCGCTTACGCGCAGCACCTGCGCCAGGCGCGTATGCGGGCGCTCGAGGACGACCGCTGGCTGTTGCGTGCTACCAACACCGGAGTGACCGCCGACATCGACCCGTTCGGTCGGGTGGTAGCAAAGGTGCCGCGCAAAGTGCGCACCGTTTTGCCCGCGCCTTATTCTTTGAATCTCGAAACCACTTTCTACACGCGTCACGGCGATTGGCTGGCCTATGCCTGTGCGATAATCACCATGGGAGCCATGTTGGTCGCCATCACTCCCGCTAAGGCGAGATCAATCGCATGATCCAAGAATACGAGCAAGAATATACCAGCTTGCAGGGGAAGGTGCGCGAGCTTCGGGAGTACCTTTGACGCCGGCAAACTGCGTCGGCAACTAACGGAAATCGAGACTCAGGCCGCTGATCCCAACCTCTGGTCGAACCCGCAAAAATCTCAGCAGGTCATGCGCGAAAAAAAGCGCCTCGAGGATATGCTGGCCACCGAAGTTGAGCTGGTACGGCGTAGTGATGATATTTCCGCATATTTTGAGCTGGCCAGAGAAGGTGAGAATGTCGAAGCCGATCTGCGCCGCGAGATGGACACCTTGCGCGAACGCGTGGACCGCTTGGAGACTGAGACCTTACTGGCGGGCGAAAACGACGTTCGCAATGCCATTGTGACCATTCACCCGGGAGCCGGGGGAACGGAATCGCAAGACTGGGCCGAGATGCTCATGCGTATGTATCTGCGCTGGGCCGAACGTCAGGGATTTCAGACCGTGCTCTATGACTACCAACCAGGAGAGGAAGCGGGTATTAAATCCGCTACCTTTGCCGTCAACGGCGAATACGCCTACGGTTCGCTCACCAGCGAAATTGGCGTGCATCGGTTGGTGCGCATTTCTCCCTTCGATCAAGCCAAACGGCGACACACTTCATTTGCCAGCGTGTTTGTCTCTCCCGAGATTGACGAATCCATTGAGGTGGTCATCAAACCCGAAGAGCTTCGCGTCGATACTTATCGTTCAAGCGGCAAGGGCGGCCAACACGTTAATACCACCGACTCCGCCGTGCGCATCACCCACCTCCCCACCGGCCTGGTGGCCAGCTGCCAAAACGAGCGTTCTCAGCATAAAAATCGCGAACGCGCCATGAGCATGCTCCGTTCCAAGCTTTACGAGTATGAGATGGAAAAAAAACGCGAGGCCACGAAAAAAATTGAAGATTCAAAGCTCGACATTGATTTCGGTTCGCAGATCCGTTCCTATGTGCTACAGCCCTATCGTTTGATCAAAGATCATCGCACCAAAACTGAAGTGGGTGACGTTGACCGGGTGCTCGACGGCGACCTCCAGCCCTTCATTGGCACCTATCTGCGCATGCGCCGGGACCAAGCCCCTCCCCCATCGTAGACGGAACTCGACTCACCCGTTACCGTTAACCAGACGTTCTCGCCGTCGAGAATTCGTTCCCTCAGCAACGAGAAGCTTGGGCTCTCTAAGATGGAGGTTACATCGGTAATGCGATTAGCGCGCCGTTCAAGCTGAAACTTTGGCTACCGTGAGAATCAACTTCGCCCCTATCATCGCCCCTATCTTCGGTAACATCCCGGGGGCCGAAAATGCTTGGTAAAGCCTTTATGCCTGGGCGATTCTGTAAAGCTGAGGAGCCCAGCTTTCGATGCCACGTTCGTGTGATCCAGATCAATCGCCTTCGGAGCAGCCGACATCTGCAAACAGCCAAATCTGCGTGCCGGCCGCGGAAACGCTCGGCGTATTGGTGTATTTAGCTGAGAACAATCAGGCACTTAGTGGATCGGCTCGCCGGATGCTCGAGACCTGGGATGAGGGATCGTCGAAAGCCGTGGCCGGCGACCCTAAAACACCAAAGGAAATCCTTGATTATTGGCTCAAACCGGAGAACATTCGCCCTGCGTTGTTGCCGATTCTGGCGGAGAACCCCTCGGTTGAACTGAGCAAGCTCTCCCAGCTGGCTGATCAACTGACCGGGGATGCGCGCGAGGTCTTAGCGAACAGCCGCCGGCTCAAAGCTTCCCGGCTGAGCAGTGAAAATCCAACCCATCAGGCGCAAGCTGAAGCAGCCACGCCGAATGCCTCCGAGGGCTCGGCAGACACGAGTTTAGGAGTCCCCGGCAGTAGGGCCGAAACCGTTGCCCATGAAAACAGCGAAACTTTAGCGGGGAAAGAGCCAGAGGTGAGTGAGGCTGACGGTGAAGCGGAAAAAGTGCTGATCAGTTTCTCGACCGAGCATGCGGCGGAGATTGCCTCTCAGGAGGAAAAGCCATTTCAGCCGCTCGGTGGGCTGAGCGAGCCTTTGCCGCTCGAAGCGGGAGCCCAGGCGGCGGCCGCGGCGGCTGTGAGCGGCGCTGCGCCATCGCCCGCTCCCGCTAGAGCGGCCATGGTCAAAAAGCCTGCCAATGTCGAGGACGAGCGCAGAGGCAGCGTTTTGCAAAAGATCGCCAAACTCGATATCAAGGGTCGTATACAACTGGCGATTAAAGGCACCAAAGAAGAGCGCTCTCTGCTCGTACGCGATGGCACCAAAATCGTGGCTTTGGCCGTGCTCGAGTCCCCCAAGATTACCGATAGCGAAGTAGAGAAATTTGCCACACAAAAGAATGTGCTCGAGGCGCTTTTGCGTGCCATCCCTCTCCGGCGTCGCTTTGCAAAGAATTATGCCATCGTGCGCAATCTCGCCTTCAATCCCCGTACGCCGATCGATGTTTCCCTGGGATTGATCAAAAACCTTCTACTGGCCGATCTCAAGAATCTTTCCGGCAATAAGGAGGTCTCTGACACAATTCGCAAATTGGCTTTGCGGATGTTTAAACAGAAGCAACAGGCCAGCAAGAAAGACTAATATCGGCCGCGTTACAATACTCGCGGGTATCTACTCTGCCGGGACGCGACCGAATTTACGAGCTTTTGGCGCAGGCTAAGACGATTGCCGTCGTTGGTCTGTCCAATCAACCTCTGCGTCCCAGCCACGGCGTAGCTCTCTACTTAAAAACCCAGGGATATCGAATCATTCCCGTCAATCCCACGATTGCTTATGCCTTAGGAGAGAAATGCTATCCTTCGCTGCTCGATGTTCCGGATAAAATCGACATCGTGAACATTTTTCGTCGGCCGGAGTTCGTCGAAGAAGTGGTGCGGCAGGCGATTCAGCTCAAGATTCCCGCCGTGTGGATGCAAGAGCAGGTCATTCATCAAAAGGCTGCGGCTGAAGCCGAGCACGCAGGACTCTTTGTAGTGATGGACTCGTGCATCCTCAAGGAGCACCGGGCGCGTTTTTCTTGACCGCCAGAGGCTCGGGCCCAAGTCGGACTTACTCCGGTTGAGACTTTTGCTCCCGATCTTGCTGGCCTTGGGCCGCTCGTTTCGCGCGAATTTCCTCCAGGCGCTCGCCAATCTGTTTCTCTCGTCCTTGGCCGGTGGGCAAGTAGTAGCGACGATTCTTGAGATTGTCAGGAAGACAATCGATGGCGGCGACTTTGCTTTCCAGGTCGTGTGCGTACTGGTAGCCCCGTCCATAGCCAAGATGTTTCATCAGGCCGGTAGGTGCATTGCGCAGATGTAAGGGAACGGGTTCGGCGGTGGTGCGCTCTAGATCGGCCTGCACCTCGGTGTAGGCGGTATAGAGCGCGTTCGATTTCGGTGCAATCGAGAGATAGACCGCGGCCTGGGCCAGGGCCAAATTGCCTTCCGGCATGCCGATAAAATCGACTGCATCTCTGGCGGAGACGCACATGGTAAGGGCATTTGGCTCGGCCAGGCCGATGTCCTCAACGGCCATGCGGACCAGACGGCGAGCTATGTAAAGTGGATCTTCCCCGGCCTCGAGCATGCGAGCGAGCCAATACAAAGCGGCATCGGGATCGCTATTGCGTACCGATTTATGAAGGGCCGA
>JAFAPG010000693.1 GCA_019247235.1 Acidobacteriota bacterium | reverse complement strand
CTCGAGACCCTACAATCATGCATGCATGCCTGTCGAGATTCAATCTTTTGCCAAAATCAACCTGGGCTTACAGATCGGTGGTTTGCGAGCAGACGGATTTCACGAACTTCGCACCGTGTACCAGACGGTTGCGCTCTCAGACGTGGTTCGCGTGTCGGTTCGTCCGGGATCTGGGATCCACATTTCCTGCCGCAACGCTGAGGTTCCAACCGATTTTCATAACACCTGCTTCCGCACCGTCTCCCTGGCCCTGCGCTCGTTGCGCATAAGGCGACGCGTGGTGATCGAAATCGAAAAACGCTTACCCGTGAAAGGAGGGCTGGGCGGGGCTTCGAGCAATGCGGTCGCTGCCCTGCTCGCGTTCGAGAGAGCAACGGGTACGAGACTCGCGCCTGCACGCCGACTGCAGATTGCGGCAGAAGTGGGCTCCGACTTGCCGCTGTTTCTTATCGGCGGCACCGTTCTTGGACTAGGACGTGGAGAGGAAGTTTACCCTCTGCCCGATCTGCCCGCCCTCTGGTGTGTCATCGCCCTGCCGAAGATCGCAATCTCAACCCCCGGGGCCTTTGCTGACTGGGACCGCTGGATGGCCCAGCGCCACCAAAGCCGTCCCCGAGGCCGAAGCACAGCAGCCCGGCATTCCGGCCGCCGACCCCATCCGGTCGGAGGTCAGGCGAAAAGAAAATTGACGCCCTTAGGCCACTCCGATAAGATGATGATGTTTCACCACGACATCTCTGCGTGGCTGAATGCGGAGTGGTTAAAGCCCCGCAGATCCGGTGTCTCCGCCCAGGGCGGAGGCCGGGCCGAGAACCTACTGCTCGACCTTGTCCGAACCGGGATTGAAAACGACTTTGAACAAGTCGTCTTTCCGCAACATCCCGAAATTTGCGAGGTCAAGCGTGTGCTCGCGGGCTCTGGTTCAAGCTATGCATCGTTGTCCGGGTCGGGTTCGGCGCTGTACGGGCTGTTTCTATCGCGAGCTCAGGCGAGGGGGGCGGTGAAAAACCTCGAGGAGAAGGGCATCGAGGCGGTAGTCACCCGCACATTGCCGCGGGCCAAGTATTGGAATGCGCTCTGGTCGACTTCAACCCAGAAGTTTTGACTTGAGAATAGGAAACTGATTCGGGCAAGCTAAGGGGCTGCAGCTTACCAGTTAAACCATGGAGTTACTGGGCCGTCGACTAATGGTAGGTCAAGTGCCTTTGGAGCACTTTGTCTAGGTTCGAATCCTAGCGGCCCAGCCACACTGCCAGTGACGAGGAGCGGCAAGCAATAGGCGATCAACTATGGCGACCTTGGCAGCAACTGCCGAAAAACGGGCTCCCGGCGCAGAGGAAAGAGCCGAACGGAAACCTCATCGCGGGCGCATGGATGACAAGTTTAAGATTTTTTGCGGTACTGCCAACCAGCCCTTGGCGGATGAGGTCTGTCGCTTCCTGAGTCTGAATCGCGGCCAAGCACTGGTCACGCGCTTTGCCGACGGCGAAGCCTACGTTCAGATCCAGGAAAATGTTCGCGGGGCTGACGTTTTCGTTATGCAGCCCACCTGCCGACCTGTCGATCTGCACTTGATGGAGTTGTTGTTGATGATCGACGCCTTGAAACGTGCATCGGCACGCCGCATCACCGCTGTGATTCCTTATTACGGGTATGCGCGGCAGGATCGCAAAGATAAGCCACGAGTACCAATTTCCTCGAAGCTTGTGGCTGACCTTCTCACCACCGCGGGCGCAGACCGGGCGCTGATCGTCGATCTGCACGCCCCGCAACTGCAGGGATTCTTCAATATTCCTGTCGACCACCTATTTGCCTCGCCGGTGCTGGTCGACCATTTCAAAAAGCTGCATCTGCCCAACCTGACCGTGGTTTCTCCCGATGCCGGAGGAGTAGAGCGGGCGCGATTTTTTGCCAAGAAGGTCGATGCTGCCCTGGCAATCGTCGACAAGCGCCGCGTCGAAGCCAATGTCGCCGAGGTGATGAATGTTATCGGAGACGTGCGAGGCCGAACCTGCCTGGTGATTGACGACCTTATCGACACTGCCGGAACCTTGGTCAAGACCGCCAATGCACTGATCGAAAACGGCGCGAGCGAAGTCTACGCCTGCTGCTCGCACCCGGTGTTTTCCGATCCTGCGGTCGAAAACATCTTGAATTCCTGCATTCGCCAGGTGGTGGTGACCAATACCATCCCCTTGTCCTCGGAGGCCGAGGCCGCACGAACCGAGCGCGGCGGCAAGATTTCCGTGCTCTCCATCGCCGGGTTGATCGGACGCGCAATCCAGTCGATCCATGAAGAAACGTCTGTAAGCAAACTGTTTTCATAGGATATGTCATGAAGGCTACTGAAACTGAGCAGAACGTCCTCGAAGCCGAGCCACGCAGCCCCGGGACAAAAAACGATGCGCGCCGCGTGCGCCGCGACGGCAAGGTACCGGCAGTTGTTTATGGGGCGGGCAAACAAGCCATCCCGGTCAGCGTTGATCCCCGGCAAGTCGCACGCATCTTAGGGTCAGAAACCGGATACAACTCGGTCTTCGATCTGGCCGTCAATGGCGAGCGCACCAAGGCCATGATCGTCGATTGGCAATACGAGCCGATCAAGGGCGCGCTCCTGCATATTGACTTGAAACGCATCGCCATGGATCAGAAGCTCCGCGTGAACGTTCCCATCGAGCTGGTGGGGGAAGCCGCCGGGGTCAAGCAGCAAGGTGGCATCTTGGAACAAATTCTGCGAGAAGTAGAAGTTGAGTGTTTGCCCGGCGATATTCCAAACACCGTGGAGTTGAACGTTTCCGAATTGGTCTTTGGCACCGTGCTGCGCGTCTCTGACTTGCCGAAAACCGACAAGATCAAGTACCTGACGGATCCAGATCAGCCCGTGGCACACATTATCACGGTCAAGGAAGAAGAAGCCGCGACTCCGGAGGTCGCTGCCGGCGAGGCGGCCGCCGCTCCGGCCGAGCCCGAAGTCATCAAGAAGGGGAAACAGGAGAGCGAAGAGGAAGCTGAAGAACCGGTTGCCGAGAAGAAAGAGAAGAAGTAGGCGGTGGTTCTACCGAGCCAGAGGGGGGCCGAGCCCGGCTCCCAAGGGCAGAACAAGACAACCGCTTTTTCTTCTTCCGATCACGGCGTGAAGTTGATTGTGGGACTGGGCAACCCAGGAATTCAATATCAATTCACGCCCCATAATTTGGGATTTCTCACCCTCGATCGCATCGCCGGTGATCATGGCGTAGAGATCCGCAATCGTCAGTGTCATGCGACGACTGCCCGAGTTGTCATCGGCCAGGTACCGGTAGTTCTGGCAAAGCCCGAGACGTTTATGAATTTGAGTGGCTTGGCCGTAAGAGAACTGGTGGAAAGCTGCGAGATCGATCCGAAAACCGATCTGATCGTCATCTACGATGAGCTCGATCTGCCGATGGGCACGATTCGCATCCGTGAGCGCGGCAGTTCTGCCGGGCACAACGGAATGAAGTCGATTATCGCGGTGCTTGGTAGCCAAGAATTCTTGCGCATTCGCATTGGCATTGCGCCCGAGAAGAAGATTCTGCGGCCTTTTCCCAAGTCGCGGCTCAATCAGGTAGCGGACATGATTGAAACCGCGGCCGAGGCAGTGAAAGTAATTTTAACCAAAGGTCGGGCGGCGGCTATGAACCGCTTTAACCGCAAGCCGGAAGCGTCACCCGAGGAAGGACTTGGAGAAACCGAATGAACCGTACCTATGAATTGATGTTTATTGTCAGACCCGACATGAACGAAGAGGACCAGGACAAGCTGATCTCGACGCTTGAGGCCGCGGTCAGCTCCTCGGCCGGCCGGGTAGTAAACCTGGAAAAAATGGGGAAACGGCGCCTGGCTTACACCGTGCAAAAATTCAA
>JAFAPG010000540.1 GCA_019247235.1 Acidobacteriota bacterium | reverse complement strand
TGGCCCATGGTCTCACGGCCCACTTACGTCGGCGGCCTGGGATTTGGGCTCAAGTGGGACATGGGGTGGATGCATGACACCTTAAAATATCTCTCGCACGATCCTATCCATCGCCGTTTCCATCACAACCAGCTGACCTTTCGCGCTTTATACATGTTTAGTGAGAACTACGTGCTGCCACTTTCCCATGATGAGGTGGTTCATGGCAAGGGCTCGCTGATCGGCAGGATGCCAGGGGACGAGTGGCAGCAGTTCGCCAACTTGCGTCTATTGTTCGGCTATCAGTGGGCGCAACCGGGCAAGAAGCTGCTCTTCATGGGAGGTGAATTTGGGCAAAAGCGCGAGTGGTTCCATGAGGCAGGTCTGGAGTGGTGGGTGCTCGAATTTCATTTTCATTCCGGAGTGCAGAAATTAGTCAGTGACCTGAATCGCCTCTATCGTGAGCAACCGGCTCTTTACGAACGAGAATTCGATCCTGCGACCTTCGAATGGATCGATGCCGATGATGCTGATGCTAGCGTCATGAGTTTCTTAAGACGCGGGCACCAGGATGTGATCCTGGTGGTTGGCAACTTCACTCCCGTGCCGCGCGCCCACTACCGCATTGGCGTACCGGATGGGGGATGGTGGCGGGAACTGTTCAATAGCGATGCCCAGATTTACGGCGGCAGCAATCAAGGCAATTCCGGCGGAGTCATGGCCGAAGCGATCGCGCACCACGGCCGCCCATTTTCGCTGAGCCTTACTCTGCCGCCACTGGGAATCCTGTTCCTCAAGCGTGAGCACTGAGGGTCACACCGGCGCACTCCGTCGCTGGCCTGAAGTACCTGGCGTGCCCTGACCCACAGTGGCTGTTCTGACCCGACAACCCTGCCGGCTTGAGAGATCACATGTAGGGTCTGGGCGGGCCTGAAGGCAAGCCGCCAATCGCTGCCGCGGGTGATTGTAGGAAATGTTTCAGTCCTAATCGAGATACTCGTCGGGCACGTCGGCTTCCGGCGCACGAGATAACTCTCGAAAGTCAGTCGGCTTTTCCCGCGCGCCGCTCGCCGCTTTTGAGAAGGTGGCCTTTCGAGCAGTCCTTCTCATCCTCGATCTCTGTACAGATTTGCGCTTTGAAAACCGGCAATCGGCGCCGAGCTTTTGCCTTGCTTTGAGCGTGGCTCGGCGCTTCTGCTTGCGCTTATTCCTTCATTCTCGCTGTTCGATCGTTACACTTCTTTACCCACAGGGCCATAACTTTCTGGTGCGAACGGGGTTCCTATTTATGTGAGTCGGGGGGTGTCAAGATGAAGAAAACAGGGATACTTATGGTATTGGGTTTGGTTCTGATTTTTGCTTCTGCCATTCCCAAGGCGAATGCGCAAGTCGTGGTTACGGTTGGCGTGGGAGCTCCTGTGTATGTTCATCCCATGCACTATCGGTACTTCGTACCGCGACCGTACGTGGCGTACGTGCCCGCTCCCGTCGGTGCGCGGGTGTATGTAGGGCCGGCTCCGGTTTATTACCGGTACTGGTATCCACGTCGTTACCGCGCTCATCGCGACTTTGATCACTGCTGGCGCTAAACCCACCGGCAGGCGTGGGGCAGAAGAGCGGGGCTAATTGCCTCGCCCGGTTGCCAGCCCCGCTTCGAGTCTCTCTCGAGAAACGCTGGCGAAAATTTGGGAAATGTGGAAAGGTCGATTATGAAGCTACGAAGATTACACATTGTTTTGCTAATGATGGCGTTTTCGCTATCACTTTACGGGGCCACTGCGACCATCTCTGATCGCTCGCAGGAAAGGCTGGAAAAACAGGTCAGACATGAGTTGAATATGATCCCCTACGTGAATGCGTTTGATTATCTGTCATTCACCGTCGAGGGTAACGGCAATGTCACGCTGCACGGCCAGGTCACCGATCCGGTGATTAAAAGCGACGCCGGAAATGTGGTGAAAAGAGTCGAAGGTGTCGAGCAGGTGGACAACCAGATTCGTGTACTGCCGCTGTCACCCATGGATGATGGCCTCCGTTTGCGCCTGTTCCGGACCATCTATGGCTATCCGGCTCTAGAGAAATATTCTCTGGGCGTAATCAAGCCGATCCGGATTATCGTCAACAACGGCCACGTGACTTTAATGGGTGTGGTCGACAGCCAGGCGGATAAGAACATCGCTGGGATTCGCGCCAATGGAGTTCCGGGAATCTTCTCCGTCGATAATGAGCTGCAGGTCGTGAGAAGCTAGGGCTTCGCTCGGCTTGTGACAAAACATAAGTGGGGGACCCGCGGGAGATTCTCGAACACGCTCCTGGCGGGTCCCATCTTTTTTGGTGCCATGGCTTTTGCGGCAAGTCAGGGGAAGGGCAAGCGGAACTAGCGGACTTCCCGGTAAGTCGGGTGAAGCAGATTCATTCGCGAACCATCGATTTCGGTTATTTCGCCGCGGGCGGCTCGATCATCACGAATTTACCCATTGAGCCCCGATCCTTAAACACGATTCGCCCGGTAATTTTGGCAAACAGGGTATCATCTTTTCCCCGGCCTACATTGAGTCCAGGTTTCACCCGCGTTCCCCGCTGGCGCACGATGATGGTTCCTCCGGGCACGATCTGCCCTCCGAATGCCTTGAAGCCCAGTCGTTGCGCGTTTGAGTCGCGTCCATTTCGTGAACTGCCTAGACCTTTCTTATGTGCCATGAAAGCTGCTCCTAGTGGGTTTGGCTTCGATTTCTTTCGGATTACTTCTTTTTGCTTGTACTGCTCTTTTTGGCGGTGCTCTTTTTGGGCGCCGCCGCTTTCTTCTTTGCGGGACGAGCTTTACTTGAGGCCGACGTCTTCGCGGTGCGCGGCTCCGCCGGGGCGCGTTTAGCCTTTCGCGGCTTTTCAGAAAGCTCGGGAGCGGTAAAGTTTTGGCCATCGACGGCAATCTCGGTGATGCGGACAGAAGTAAAAGGCTGGCGGTGGCCGGCCAACTTCTTGTACTGCTTCTTCCGCTTGTAATGAAATACCAGGACTTTCTTGGCTCGACCTTGGCCGAGAACTTTGCCGGTCACGACGGCGTCAGATTGAGGACGCGCAATCTGTCCTTCGCTAGGCGAAACCGCAAGCACATCGCGGAATTCAACCGTGCCGTCGCTCGAACCACTCTGGGTTTCCAGACGAACGACGTCGCCTGGGGTTACGCGATACTGTTTGCCGCCGGCGCGGATTACCGCATACATAGCTTAACCTCCGTTGTGCCACTGAACGGCATAGGTGTGCATCCCGCGCACCCCAGATGCTCGCTCAGAGCAGGACTCTTCAAAAATGTGCCCGCCAGGGTTCTCTTCTGATCTTGTGGCTTGCTGTTTCCCGCGTCGGCACTGGCCAACTGTTAGGAGCGGTCCGAGAACTGGACCGCAAGTACAGGCAAACTGGCTTATTTTAGCCTGCTATAGAGAGCCGGTCAAACTCCTGGGGACCATCAGAACAGCAGAGCCACGAAGATCCGGGATAAGTTGCCACCCCCCTTCCGGAGCTCGGAGTTGACTAGGTCGATGCGCAATGAAAATGGGATGATCGATCTCACCGCTGATCCAAAACTTTTTCGAGGTCTTTCCATTTCACAAGAACTACGTGGTTTTCTTCAAGGGCCTTCTTGAAATCCCAGCCGGTGACGAAATCGTAATCGCGTTGACGCCACGCCGCACCATAGTCGTTAGAGATGCCCATAACCGCTTCGAGTTCAGCATCGTCATGGCCGAGGTGCACGATCATCTCGGTCAGGCCGGGTTTTAGGCTGCTAATCGCATTACGGTAAAAATTCTTCCACTCCGAGGCGGGAAGCCCGGCCGCGGCAATCACCACTGCGTCTAACAAAATGTCCTTGTCCGAAATGGCCGATGACAGCCTTGGGTTGGGGGCTGCGGCTTTCAGGGCAAGAAACGGAAGATGATAATCATGGGCAACTTTGACGTATGCGTCGAAAATTTCCGGGGTGGCACGAACCGAGCCCATATGGGTATCAAGATGTGTGGGATGTATCCCCCAGGCCAGAGCACGCTCAAGCTGGGCGCGAATCTCTCGTTCGGCCTCGTCCGGTTTGGCATGCGCGGCGACCGCCGGGGTAGTGTCCCAGAACATGCCGCTGGGGTTGAGCAAAGTTGTTACCTGGTTCGACGACGCAACCGGCCCCCAACGATAGCTCTTCCACTCGCTGGTCAATGTGAGGTGCAGGCCCAGATCTGCTTCAGGATGCGAGTGAGCATAGTCGGCCACTTCCGTCAGCCAAGGACACGGCACCATGATGCTTGCGGAAGTAATGGCACCTTTTTCGAGCGCGTCAAAACTGGCCGTATCGACAGAGTGCGCAACCGCCAAATCATCGCCATGTACGATCAGCAGCTTAGTGTTGGCGGGGTAGCCAAGCCTCTCCGGTACGCTTTTTGCCTGCCCGAAGGCTTGCGCGCAAACAAGCAACCAGCAAAAGAAAGATAGCCGAAGCGCTTTCCAATAATTCATAAGGGTCCTGCTTGGGATCGCCTGACAGAGTAGCAGAACGCCTTTGCCCGTGCTGCTCTCGGCCACGATCTCGCTGATGGCAAAGGGGCGATCGCTAGACGGCTAACCCTGGGCGTTCAGCAACCATTGAGCGCCGACCTCACTGTTCGAGAATGACACTGGCGATGGCGTGCTCCGGTGTGTGCGACAAGGACAAAGAGACGTTCTTCATCTTTAGTCGACTCGCCAGCTCGGCGGCCTTTCCATGAAAACGAATGCTAGGCCGACTGCCGGGTGAGCGAAATACCTCGATGTCCCGCCAGCGAACGCCGAAGTTCCATCCCGTTCCCAAGGCTTTCATTGCCGCCTCTTTGGCAGCAAAGCGCGCGGCATATCGCTCGCTGCGGTTGGCTTTCGCTTCGCAGTAACGAATCTCTTCTTCAGTAAAAATACGATCGAGGAAGCGCTGGCCAAAACGTTCGATCGACTCAGCGATGCGAGCGACCTCGGCAATATCGATTCCTGTGCCCACAATCATGCCGCTACGGTAACACATGCCTCTCCTGCCCTAGTCTCTAGAGAGCGGGATAGAGCAATCGTCCAGTGATGATCCGTGCTTCGCGGGTAAGCGAATGGCTTTTGGCAGGCCTCTTGTCGTCGATGTGCAAGACCTGGTGGCCATGAGCCACCAACCAGTCGGAGATCAACAAGCGATGGCAACGAAAATACACCCTCTCCGCGCACATGTAGGCGGTTGCCGACTGCCCCGCTACGCTGAGCAGCTCCCCGATGCCTTGATTAAACTCGGGTGTGAGCATGTGGTCGGCATAATTGCGAAAGCTCTGGCTACGCAATCCGAGATTCAGAGAAGGCTCGGAGCGGCGAGTGCGTCGGCCTCCCAATTGCTTGATCCACAGATAGTGGACTCCTCGCCCAGCGAGCGCCCGGTCGAGCGATTCCCGGTTGAAGTGAGGATAGCGGCGCGACATGGGGAAGGACCGCACATCAGCCAATGCCCCGATCGAGTGAGCTTCGAGGACCTGGATGAAATCTTCCAGGTCGCGGGTCGAATGGCCGATGGTCAATAGGGTGGCCACCGGCATCAGACTATCACCGGTCGAGGTAGAAGATGCCCGTTTCGGGGCGTTAACCGCGGAAGTAGAGATAGGCGCCGAGAATACAGACCAGGACCAATCCGGAGCCCGCAATCTCACGCCAGCTCCAGCTGGCGCGAGTCTTTGCGCGGTCCTCAGGGGTCACCGTGGCAAAGGTAAGGCTGCGAATTTTCGCATCGTCAGGCTCGCTGGTCATCTGACTCACAACCACCATGACTACGGCTGAAACAATCGTGATCAGCACACTGAAGTATTGAAAATAGATGTTATTGACGACCCACAGGAAAGAGCCTTGGCGATACCCATTCTCCAGACCTCCAAGGCCGAGCGCGACCGGGGTGTCGACCAGCATGCGGAAAATGCCCAGGGCAAAGCCCACGACCATGGCCCAGAGCGCGCCCTGGGCGTTGAGGCGTTTAAAAAAAACGCCAAAAAAGAAAACCACGAAAATGGGAGGCGCTAAATAACCTTGTACAGCTTGCAAATAGGTGTAAAGCCCCTGCGCACCTTTGATCACAGGAATCCAGGCGAGAGCCACGACCACCATGGCCGCCGTCGCCAGGCGCCCGACGCGTACGATTTGGTGTTGCGAGGCTGCTGGCTTCCACTTTTCGTAAAGATCCACAGTGAATAGGGTGGAACAGGCGTTGAAGACTCCGGCCAGCGAACCCATGAGGGCCGAGAGTAGGCCAGCAACTACCAGACCGCGCAGGCCCGCAGGAAGCAAATATTGCACCATCATAGGGAACGCTCCCTGGGCGACAGGTCCAATGACTTTGCCATCGGCTCCGATCATAGCGCCTAAGGCAGGAACCTTGCCGCTTTTGGCTAAGGCAAAACAGATTAGGCCGGGCACAATGAACAGATATACGGGAAAGAGTTTCAGAAAGGAGGCAAAGATCGCGCCTCGACGGGCAACGGATTCATTGGGCGCCCCCAATGCGCGTTGCACGATGTATTGGTCCGTGCACCAATACCACAGGCCGATGATCGGGGCACAAAACAGCATGCCCAACCAGGGAAAGTTGCCGTTAAAGTACCAAGCTTCCCTGAGAACCTGTCCGCCGGAACTGGTTTCAAGTACCGGAGCCCAGGTACCCTGGACACCGGCGGGGATCAAGGGCTTCCACAAATTGAACATCTCCGAACCGCACCAATAACGCAGTTCGTGCCACCCGCCCAGCTTTGCCAGACCGTAGGCCGTCAGCGAGGCCGATCCGAGAATGAGGACAAAGGTTTGCACGGCGTCGTTATAGGCCACGGCCCGCATGCCACCCAGTGCCGTGTACAACCCGGTCAGTGCGATTACCAGAACCGAGCCGATCCAAAAACTGTCGATGTTGGTATTTCCTACGGTAATGTGCAACTCGGGCAGCAAGGTGCCAAAGACTACGCCCCCGGCGAAAATACCCACCGCAATCTTTGAGACGATGAAGGTGATAATCGAGACGATCGAAAGCACATAACGGGAAGCCGGACTGAAGCGACGCTCGAGAAACTCCGGCATGGTGAATACCATGGAGCGCATATAGAAAGGGACGAACAGCCAGGCCAGCACCAACAGGCACCAGGCATGAAGTTCGTAATGGGCCAAGGCAACGCCGCTCGTGGCGCCTGCTCCGGCCAGGCCGACTACATGCTCGGAGCCGATATTAGAGGCAAAGATGGAGGCGCCGATGATCCACCAGGACAGATTGCGTCCGGCAAGAAAGTAGTCGGCGGCGGAGTCTTTGCCCCTCTTTACTACCCACCAGGCGACAGTAAGGAGGATGCCAAAATAAATCGCGATGACGACCCAGTCGAGTCGTGTGATCTGTGATTCGAGCTGCGTATCCAGTACTACCAGTGCTTGACCATGGATCATGTTCAGGTCGCCCTCCGGCGCGAAACCGTTAGATACAGATACGATGTAGCTCAGTTTCTACATCGCAGGGCTTCCGACAAGTACCTTCACGAAGGCGTGCCCGCAGAGTGTCAAAGTTGGTTCAAAGCGGCGGCCAGCAAACCGTCCTCTTCGGGAAATACCGTGCGTAGATCAAGTAACACTTGCCCTTGCTCTAGCCGGGCGATGATGGGCGGATCGAGTGCACGCAGGCGGGCTAGAATTTCTGCAGCTGTCGAAGTCAATGGAGTGAGCGACAGCAGTTTCGTCGGCAGGGCTGCCGAGGGCGCCGCCCCGCCGCCAATCAGGGATTCTCCATCCATCAGTTCCAGCTCGAGGTGTGGGCAATGGATCCGGGCCGCCAACTGTTCTGCGCGCCGAGCAATATCACCCGGCGACAGTCCCATCATATGGATCGCGGGAATGGCGGCATAGCTGCGCTTGCTATAGGCGAGGAGCGTAGCTTCCATGGCCGCATAGGTGAGTTTGTCGACGCGTAAGGCCCGGAATAACGAGTTCGAGCGCATTTTGCGGACTAGGTCTTCGCGACCGCTAAGGATGCCGGCTTGTGGTCCTCCCAAGAGCTTGTCGCCGCTATAGGTTACGATGTGCACCCCTAGCCGCAGGCTGTCGACGACGATCGGCTCACCGGGAACGCCCCCCTGGCCGAGATCGATCAGTGCGCCGCTGCCCAGATCTTCCATGAGAGGGAGCTTGTATTTTTCTGCCAATAAGACCATGGCCTCAAGCGTGGGCTGCTCGGTGAACCCAGAGATCTCAAAGTTCGAACGGTGAACTCGGAGGAACAGGCGTGTGCGTTCATTGACGGCGCGTTCGTAATCGGCGGCGCGGGTACGGTTGGTGGTGCCCACTTCGCGCAGAATCGCGCCAGATTTGGCCATCACCTCGGGGATGCGAAAAGAGCCCCCAATCTCGACCAGCTCTCCCCGGGAAACGATGACTTCTCCTCCCTCGGCCAATGTGTTTAACGCCAATAAAACCGCCGCGGCATTGTTATTAACCACAATGGTTGAAATCTGTTGCTGATCAAGCACGAGCCGGTCGGCGCCCGCCTTTGCCGCCGAGCAACCCGCTTGAAGCAGTTTGCGAAACAATCGATCAAGGTGCACATCGCGTTTGCCGCGTTCTCCCGAGGCGAGTTCAAACTCCAGATTGGAGTATCTTGTGGCGGTAGCGGCAATATGCTTGACCGCCTCGGTTGCTAGCGGCGCCCGCCCAAGGTTGGTGTGCAAGATGACTCCGGTGGCGTTGATGACCGGGCGTAGTGAATAGCCGAGCGCGCGCTCGAGTTCGCCCTGAATGGCGCGATGAATCCCCTCGAGGACCAATCGAAGCTGGTCTTGATGGAGATGATTAGAGGCGATTTCGGCTCGTAAATGCGCTAGCACCGTGCGGCAAGCATCGGCCACCACGGCCTGACCTTCGCGCTCGACGCAGGCACGAATTTCCGGATGGCGCAGGAGCTCATCGACCGAGGGCAACTCTCGAAAAAGTTCCGCCCGCAATTTCATAGGCGCCACAAGTATAAACGGCCCCTTCGAGGCAGAGTTCCTCTACGCCAGGCACGGGGGGTACGACCGGGGCCCTGGGATTTGCGCAGACGCCGGCGGAGAGATCTCATCCTATGCGATAATCTCCGCCGCAAATATTATGTTGCTGCCTGTTCACGATTCGAAGAACTCTCGATTGCGTGTGTGCGAGGCGGGAATCGCATCTTGCGCCGGCAAAACACATAGTAATGGCAGAGAGGCAGGAATGTGATGAAGCATGGTCCATGGACTCGCCGGGAATTCGTTCGCTTGGGAAGCGGAGCAACCGCCGCTGGAGCGGTGGTGAAATTCAGCTTACTCGAATCAAAGCCGCTCTGGGCGGCAGCGCCTCCGCTTCCCCCCAGTGACACAGTGCACTTTGCCTCGATCGGAACCGGGGTTCGCGGCTGCGAGCTGCTAACAGCGTCGCGACGGGTGCCGGGCATTGAATGCGTGGCCGTTTGTGATCTTTATGACTCGCGTCACACGGCCGCCCAGGAGAGCGTGAAGAAGAATGTACCGGCCACCCGCAACTACAAGGAAATTCTCGAGCGCAAGGATGTGGACGCTGTCTTCATCGCCGTAACAGACCATCAGCATCGCAAGGTGTTTGAAGACGCTTGCGCTGCCGGCAAAGACATCTACTGTGAGAAGCCCATGTCACATACCGTTGACGACGGCTTCGCCATGGTGGCGGCCGCCGCGAGAGCAAACCGAATTGTGCAGATCGGCAGCCAACGGGTTTCCTCGATTCTCTACGCTCAAGCTAAAGAGATTTACGACTCCGGCAAGATGGGCGAGGTTTATTCCATTGAAGCTTATTGGGACCGCAATTCCCCAAGCGGAGCTTGGGTTTACCCCATTCCTCCCGATGCCAGCGAGCAGACGATCGATTGGGCGGCTTTTCTTGATGGTGCTCCCAAGCGAGCCTTCGATCCCGCCCGCTTTTTCCGCTGGCGGTGTTTTCAGGATTACGGCGAAGGGTTGGCGGGAGATTTGTTTGTCCATCTGATCTCCGGCATTCACTTCATCACCAGCACGAGTACCATTGCCCGACGCGCGCAGTCTGCTGGCGGACTGTTTCGCTGGAAAGACGGTCGTGACTTTCCCGACGTGATTGAAACTTTTTACGACTACCCCAATTTTCGCGTCTACTTGCGCTGCAACTTAAATAATGACCAAGGCGAGTTTATCGGTCTCTACGGCACGAAAGGTACACTGATCATCAAAGGTTCAACTCTGACCTATACCCCGCAGGACACACAGCCGCAGCCCGAGAGCTATTCGATCTACGGTTGGCCGGCGGCCTTGCGCAACCAATATCTGGACAAGTTTCGCGGCGAGCACCCCATGGCCGACCCGTTGCGGTTCAAGGTGAATGAAGAAAGCGAGGTCTTCGGCGTGCCGGAAGGTTACAGCGATCTGGTCGATCACGAAGCTAACTTTTTCAACTCTGTACGCACACGAAACAAACCTGTAGAGAATGAAGAGTTCGGCAATAACGCCGCCATCGGCTGCCATTTAGCGAATTATTCCTATTTTAAGGAGACAGCTGCGGTGTGGGATGCTGGCAATCGGAAGATCAAGTCGTGAAGACCGGAATGGCGCGCTAGTAATAAGGTAACCGAGAGTTCAGCCGGCGGCACATCCAGTTCCTTGCTCACTCGAGCGCCTTTTCAAGACAGATTCGAGGGAGTAGGATTCTCGCTCATGGTGCTTACTCGCCGTTCCTTTCTTTCGGCATCTCTCACTCTACCTTGGCTGCTCAAGAGAGGGGCAGCTTCGACAAGGCTGCCCGTCGGTCTTGAGCTCTATTCCGTACGCGACGCGCTCAAGCAAGATCCCGAGGCAACGGTACGCGCCGTGGCGCAGATGGGATATCAGTGTGTGGAGTTTTACGCTCCCTATTTTGATTGGACGGAAGATCAGGCCAAGCGTATGCGCAAGTTGCTCGACGATCTAGGCATTCGCTGTTACTCCACTCACAACAGCGAGCAAAACTTTCGCTCGGAAAATATGAATCGCGCTCGCGATTTGAATCTCATTCTGGGCACCAAATACATGGTCATGGCCACCTCAACACCGAAACCTGGACTCGATGGCTGGAAAGCAGTGGCCGAGGAATTAAATGGTGCCGCCGAGCGGCTGGAACCCTCTGGGCTTAAGCCTGGATATCATAATCATCAGCCGGAGTTTAGGCTGGTTGAAGGCGTGCGTCCGATGGAAATTCTCGCCAAAAATACCAAACCCACCGTGATGTTGCAGCTGGATGTGGGAACTTGCCTCGAGGCAGGTTCGGACCCAGCCGGCTGGATCCGTGCCAATCCGGGGCGAATTCATTCTCTTCACTTGAAAGATTGGTCCTCGGATCCGGCGAAAGGTTATAAGGTGCTGTTTGGCGAAGGCGATGCGAACTGGAAGGCTATCTTCGAAGCCGCAGAGTCGGTCGGCGGCGTTGAATACTACTTGCTCGAACAAGAAGGTAGTCGCTTCGCCGAGCTTGAGACGGCACGGCGATGTCTCAAGGCATTTCAAGCGACACACGCTTGAGGCGCTCGAGTCGCAGGTACCCTTAGCCTCTCAAATCGGATCGCGGACTAGATTCCGCCCGCCCGGAGGGCTCGCAGTTTATTCTTCCCGCGTCGGGTCATAGCTCGAGCCGTACACAGGAAAATTGTAGAATTCAAATTACCCGGGGAATTCCATTGGCCAAAGCAGCGCGGAGGCGATCACGGCTGGTTGTGAGGCTACTCACGATTTTTTCTTTGCTTCTGACAAAATCTGCGTTGACACAACCGGCTTGCGAAGAGATTAGACGTTCGTGTCTAAACCAGGGATTTGTGCAGGGTGGGGCTGCGAGCGGAAACGGGTTGGTGTTCGACTGCCTGCGCCCGATCCTCGAAGGTAAGGCGCAGCGGAAAAAAGCGCTAAAGCCTCTACCTCCAATCGACCCTCAAACCGTTCTGGCTTGCAAGCAGCAGAATCCCAGCTTTGGCTATCCTCCGGCCACCTCTGAATCTGAGCCTATCCGAGAGAGTGACAATTCCTCCTCCTCGACATCTTCGGCCGCGGGCGCTGCTAGCTTGCCCGCCGCTCCAGCTGTTCAAAACAATACGTCTGCTCGAGCGCGACCGGTGTTACCTGCCTCGGGCACCCATCCGAATATTGTTTTTGTTCTTACCGACGATCTGGCGCTCAACTTAGTCGAGTACATGCCCCATGTTCTCGAGATGGAGTCGAAAGGCGCTACCTTCCTGAATTACTTTGTTACCGATTCCCTGTGTTGTCCCTCACGCAGCTCGATCTTTACCGGACGTTTTCCCCACAGCACTGGAGTTTTTAAGAACCAGGGGCCGGATGGCGGCTACCAGGCCTTCGTCGACCATGGAAATGAGCGAAACGCCTTTTCGGAAGCGTTTTCTCAGGCCGGTTACCGTACCGCCATGCTGGGCAAGTATTTGAACGGCTACGAACCCGAGCAACATCCTCCAGGTCCGGGATGGATCGAATGGGATGTTGCCGGGAACGCGTATTTTCAGTACAACTACGCCCTGAACGAGAATGGCAAGATCGATCGCCATGGCAGGGCTCCACGGGACTACTTAGGCGACGTGCTCGGTGAATTGGCGGTTCGATTTATCAAGCAATCCCGGGGACAGCCATTCCTCATCGAGGTGGCAACCTTTTCACCGCATGCCCCTTATACCCCGGCACCGCGAGACAGAGCGGCCTTCCCTCAGTTGCAGGCACCCCGTAATCCGGCTTATGACGCCGCGAGCCACGACGCTCCCTCGTGGCTGCGCCGGCAGCCGGCTTTGACCGACGCCGACAAGCAGCTGATTGACAGGGCATTTCGCAAGCGTGCGCAGTCGGTTCTTGCCGTCGACAAGATGATCGCTGACCTTGAAAACGCCGTGGCCAGCATCGGCCAGGAGAAAAACACCTACTTCATTTTCAGCTCGGACAACGGCTACCACATGGGCGAGTATCGCTTGATGCCCGGGAAGATGACGGCCTTTGACAGCGATATCCACGTTCCCCTCGTGATTACCGGACCCGAGGTCCCCGCGGGTTTGAAGATCGGAGAGATCGCCGAGAACATTGATCTGAATCCGACCCTGACCAGCCTGGCTGGTCTTTCGCCTATGCCTGGCGTGGAAGGCCTGAATCTCGTGCCCTTGATTCAGGGGCACCAAGCGCCAGATTGGCGAAGCGCGGCACTGGTTGAACATCGTGGCCCACGGCGCGAGCCTCTTGACCCGGATGCACCCGCGGTCCGTTCGGGCAACCCGCCCAGCTATGAGGCGCTACGGACGCGTACCCAGTTGTATGTGGAATACGTGAACGGAGATCGGGAATACCATGATCTGGTTTCCGATCCCTGGGAACTCGATAACACATTTCGCTCACTGAGCTCAGATCAAAAAAAGAAGCTGCATCGCGCTCTTTCCACCCTGTCAAGTTGCCATACGGCGGAGAGCTGCTCGAGCGCGCCTCATCGCTAGACGGCCCCCGGATCTTGGGTTGGTTAAAGAGCGGATGATTCGCGGGTGATAGCCCAAGGTTCCTGCTGCGCCCTGCCGACATGGTTCGATGCCAGAAGGGGCGATGCAGCGCGTATCTATCGAGCAGCAAACCGGATAGGACGGCCGCCTGACGGGTATTCGCACTAGAAGCAAGCCAGCCCTGGTTCACAATCTGCAATATCCTTGTCATCTCGAGTAATATCGGCGCGGTTGACAGGGGGCTTTTCGCCCCATAGGATGCCCTCTCGAGTGCATTTTTAAAGGGTAACGAATCTAAACAGCGGGTGTAATCATGAGCCTCCGTGATTTTTTATCGAAGCAATTCATTGATGTCATCGAGTGGGTCGAACCAGAGGGCGGAATTCTTGCCTACCGCTATCCCATGCAGGACCGGGAAATTCAGAACGGGGGGAAGCTAACCGTTCGCGATTCGCAAATGGCCGTGTTTGTGAATGAAGGCAAAATCGCAGATGTATTGGGTCCGGGCTTATACACCCTAAATACCCAAACCCTGCCCATCCTCACCTACCTGCTCAACTGGGATAAAGCGTTTAAGTCTCCGTTCAAGTCGGACGTTTATTTCTTTTCAACTCGATTGCAAACCAATCAGCACTGGGGAACACCCAATCCCATCACCATCCGGGACAAGGAGTTCGGCGCTATCCGGCTTCGGGCATTCGGAATCTACACCTATCACATTGCCGATCCCAAAGTGGTGTACGAAAAACTTAGCGGCACGCGCGACATTTATAGTGTGACGGACCTCGAAGGCCAATTGCGTAATACCATCATCGGGCGGATGACCGACACGTTCGCCAATAGTCAAGTGCCATTTCTGGACATGGCAGCCAACCAGGTCGTGCTTTCCGACAAGCTTGCGGACCAACTCAAACCAGCGTTCGTGCAGTTAGGGCTTTCTTTGGACAGCTTTGTCGTTGAAAACCTTTCTCTTCCCGATGAACTGCAAAAGATTCTCGACCAGCGCATCAGCATGAATATGGTCGGAGATATGGGGCGTTACACGCAGTTTGAAGTTGCGCAGTCCATTCCTGTGGCCGCGGCGAACGAAGGTGGCGGTGCGGCTGGGATTGGGGCGGGGCTCGGAGCGGGAGTGGCCATGGGGCAAGCGATGATGGACGCACTAAAAAAAGCGGGATCATCGGCAGGCGAAGCTGCTGTCGCGGGAGCGGGCGCCCCCAGCGCTGGCACGGAAACGAAATTCTGCTTGAACTGTGGCAAGCCAATTCCCAAAGTCAGTAAGTTCTGCTCGGAATGCGGGCACGCGCAGCAATAACGAGCTTTTCACGCCTATGAACGGGGTCGAGTGGATCGTAGATGCGCATGGGTGTAGCGCCGAGTCGTTGCGAAAGCTTGGTCTTTTGCGCACGCTATTCACGAGGTTGATCGCAGAGATGGACCTGCGAACCGTGGGCGAGGCGCAGTGGCACCAGTTCCCTGGCAGCGGTGGCATAACCGGCCTGTGCCTGCTCTCTGAGTCGCACTTGGCCTGCCATACATTTCCCGAGTATGGTTCT
>JAFAPG010000356.1 GCA_019247235.1 Acidobacteriota bacterium | reverse complement strand
ACGCGAGGCTATCCGTCCCGAAGGCCCTGGAATGGCTAGTGCAAAATTCTGTAGGATAACTGCGAGCTCTTGCGCCGCATGGACGATTGCCACGGCAATCCGACACCAAACTAGACGCCCGTATTTCGGTTTCCTCAAGGGCGCAACGGCACGGTTAGCAATCTCAACTTCTGTCTACATTCGGAGGCTGTATCACTTCTACATCACAAAGCGATTGAATACGGATTCTCAGACAAAACCTTAAAAAACATTTGTAAAACTTGTTTTGGAATCGACGATCCGACGATCCCAAGGGGAGTGGGTTTGGAAAATAGTGGGTACGCCTTGGTTTGACACATCCGCTCGCGAAAGGTCGCGTCAGCGGGTGCGAGAGAAGCGCCTCTATGTCTAAGGAACTCTTGGCGGCCAAAAAGGTAAGAAAAGGAACAAAGAATTTTTCTGAGCGGTTCTAAGGATATCCTGGTCTCCGCGACCGGATGAAATAAATCGCCTATTTTTAGCGACATACGGGTATTTTAAGCAATGCGGATGGAACTCTCGCTGAGCCTATCAATCGATTTTCTTAATTGCGAAAATATGTCATAAAGGAAAATATTCCTATACGACAATTTTCCTCTTTGAGAAAATTAAGTCGCATGACCCAAGCTCTCCAAACTGAGCAAGCAGTCCTCAAGGCTTTGCGAGATCAAACGCCCGTTAAGGATTTGCCTGGAGCGTCCATTGACAACCTCCAAGAACAACCCGAACAGCCGTTCGATGTCAGCTTTGAACTACGCTCAGGATCAACCCGAATCCAGGTGCTAGGCGAAATCAAGACTGCGTTCTCTCCTCGACAACTAGAAGAGATTGCCCCTTGGATTCAACGTATCAAGTCGTTGCGAGCCGATGTTGCTATCGCTGTGGTTGCCCCGACACTGTCGACGCAAGCACAAGCCTTCTGTATTCAAAATGGAATTGACTTTATTGACCTCGCCGGAAACATATCTATCAACGTTCCGGGGAAATTCACGCTGCGACGCAGCGGAATGAGGGCGCGTGGAATCGCATCTTCGGCATCGACTAGCCCAAGCATCCTCAACGTGTTCTCCGGCAGATCCTCGCGGATTCTGCGCGTGCTATTAGAAAAGCCGCAGATCTGGAGCATCACAGGCCTAGCAAAGGAACTTGAGCTTGAAACGGCCGGATTTCGGAACGTAGCGCCAGACACGCGAATCGGCTTTCAAATCAGTTTCGGTGCTGTATCCAAATCCATAGCAAGTCTCGAGGAGCAGCTCTTGGTTCGGCGACGGAACGGAAACATCGTAGTGCCTGAGCCGACGCGTCTCTTACTGCAGTGGGCCGAAAAGTACAAAGACCGCTATCGCCGGCGTCTCAGAAGTTCCTTCCAGACAGGTAATCCATTCGGTCGAGATTTGAAAACAATCAATGCCGGGATTCAGCGTCTTATTTCGGGAACATTCGCGTTCAGTGGAGCGATGGCCGCTTCAATAGAAGCCCCCTATGTGGACATAGACATTATCGACATTTTCTTGGCATCGACAGACAGTTCAAAACTTGAAAGCCTAAAGACCGAACCGCCTCTCGGTCCCACATTGCGCTTTATCGCTCCATACGACGACGGAGTCTTTTTGTACTCGAAGCGCGTCGGTGAAGCCCTAGTCGCCTCGGATGTGCAGGCCTACCTGGACCTTTACGCACGCGGAGGACGTGATCTGAAACAAGCTGAGGTTCTCCTGAAAACCAGCATCCAGCGACGGTGGGACACTGCATCATTCCTGAACCACAGCGAACCTACGTTCTGGAATTGCTCAGTGCGTTGGGACCGGCTGCTGCCGACTTCGTGATTGCTGGTGCTCAAGCAATGAAGTTCTTTTTGGAACGTCCTCGAGCGACGAAAGACATCGATTTCATTCTGGACGTCGTGAAGCTGAAGGGCGAGGGTGTGTCCATTGCGGCCAAGTTGGAGGAACTTGGCTACGATGTTGTGCCAGATGCTCGGAATTTTCAGTTTCAGAAGTGGATTCCCAATTCGAACGAGAAGATGCGGATCGAGTTCATGGCGCCCGAGGAATTTAAGCGGGAGAAGGACATCCGAGTGGAGGTGGAGAAGGGAGTGCATGCGCGAGCCTGCACGGGAGGCAGCATTGCATTAGCAGAGTTCTCGGTTTATCAACTCTCGGGAAAACTACCAGATGGTTCCCCGCTTGCCACATCAATTCGTGTGACGAAGCCGCACGTCTTCGTAATGCTGAAGCTGCTCGCTCTTGATGACCGATACCGCCAATATCCGTGGTTCTGAGGAAGCAAGACACGACCGCGAAGAAGCTCGGACTCATGCCGCCGACATAATCGCCGTCGTGAGCGCACAAACGGACCTGAAGCAATTCAAAGCTGATTTCGAACAACAATTTCGGACTGATGAAGGTCTTGGACTTCGTGTCCTCACAATCTTGAACCGATATTTTCGAGAGACGACATCACCGGGCATTCTGGTTTACGAGGAGTCCATCGTTGCCGATAAACCCCTTGATCGCGAAGCACGGCGCCAAGTCAACACAGAGATTGAACGAGCGCACGCGGTGATTCAGCAGTTGCTCCCGCCAGATCAGAGGCCCCTAATTTGAGACTTAAGCGGACATTCGAAATCTCCGACTCCAGTGCCACCCAAATGTAAAGACGAAGCCTTGAAGGCCAGCCCCACCCAAAGAGTTCTCATCCCTGCATTCTCATCCAATTTGCAACTTATTCATCTCCCGGGTAAGCTGACTAATTTAGAATCACTAAACTCGCGCGTCCCGAATGAGATCTTACGCAGAAGCCGCCCCGAAGAGCGGGGCAATCCCTTCACGGCCAGCACTTCCAGGACCAAACGACTCCCGTGGGCTTAGTTCAGCAGCTCGGAGAGCGGGGAGAGATCGTGGCTCGCGGAGCCTAAAGTACCGTGTGTCGTTGACGCCAACCGGCAAGCCTATTTGATCTGATAGCGCCGGGATCTCCACACGTAACGAGCGCGGACCTGGGCATTCTGTATGCCAGGCTATCAGAGCGGCAACTTGGTGACTCGCGGATTGCTTGAGGCCCCCACTGATCCTTCTTAAAGTCACAAAGACGCACAAGCATCGCGGCCGTAGTTGAACCTGGCCTCATTTTCAGAACGTGGTTGTCGTGCCAAAGGCGGTATGGACTACTCATAGCGCAATGCTTCAACTGGATCGAGCTTCGAAGCCCGGAACGCCGGGATGAGTCCGCTGAGTACACCGACGACGAGCAGGACGAGACTGGAAAGCAGGAGCGTTATGCTGGAAATATGCAGGCGAATGTCTGCTTTTCCTGAGTCATCTTCAAACAGTGGACCCATAAGAGGAAGCGTTCCTACCGCTGCTGCCACTACGTAGGAAACCAGCACGCCGATCGCTCCGCCGAGCAACATGATTAGTAGGGTTTCGGTCAGAAATTGAAGCTTGATGTGGATCTTTTTTGCTCCGAGCGCCCGACGCAACCCGATTTCCCGAATCCGCTCCTCGACCGAGACCAGCATGATATTCATGACACCCACGCCTCCGATGCCAAGCGTCAGGGTGCCAATGAACGTGAGTAGCACTTCGAGTCCGATGGTAATGGCGTCAATCACGGGACGGAATTCATCGCGACCAAACATCTGCATGGATTTCTGATCGCTGGGGGAAAACTGCTGCCGAGTGGCGATGGCGGCACGAACCTGCGCCATGGCCTTTTTTTCCCATTGAGGAGCGATGGGCTCAAAGACCGTGACCGCGGCGTAGCGGGTATTCCACAGGTCACCGGCTGCTGAATAGGGAATCCAAACTGACTCGTCGTCACTTGAGAAGTAGTTGCTGAGTTGGATTTTGCGTGCCATGACACCCACAACCGTAAAATGCACGCCACCGATCGCCACCGTCTCCCCAACCGCAGGGCGGCCACTGAAGAGTTGCTCGCGAATTCGTCCGCCGAGAAAACAAACCCGTCGACGTTCGAGCTCGTCGCTAGAATTTAGCCAGCGCCCTTCCGAGGGGACTTCGTTGCGCATCTCTCCGTATTCTGGGCACACCCCGCGAATAGCCGCGGTACCCACCATGCGATCTTCGTAAGCGATGCCGGGCCGGCGAACCGTTTCCAGGCAAACATATTTGACCAAAGGAGCGGTGGCCTTCACCATCTCGAGGTCAGCTTTTTCAAAGACCACCTTTTTGCCGGCCCGTTGCCCGCCGGGCTGTTCACTGGTCTGTCCAGGCCAGCAAATGACAACGCTTTTGCCAAACGCGTCAAAGCCGTTTACCAGAATGTTGCGAAAACTGCTGCCGTAGGCAATCAGCAGGGTGACAGTCGCAATACCCCAGACGATGCCTAGCATCGTGAGCACGCTACGAGTGTAATTGCGCTTCAGCGCTACCCAAGCCTCGCGAATGATTTCCGTCAGCATCGATTTGAGACTACTGGGAACAAACTCGACACCTAACCACCGGCCTCGAACCGTAAGGCCTCGATCGGATCGACCGAGGCGGCCTTGCGTGCGGGAAACAAGGCGGACAGGATAGCAATCCCCCCCAGCACGGCGGAGGCGAGCAGTCCAGATTGCCAAGTGGGCAATAACCCGGCAAAAAAGTCAGGCATGGGTAGCAGGTCCACTAACCAGCACAGTCCATACGCCGTTGCAAGTCCTAGCCCACCGCTCACCGCCGCGATAATTAGAGCCTCAATAAGAAATTGCTTCAAAATTTCGTGCGCCGGGGCGCCGAGAGCCTTGCGAACGCCGATTTCCTTTGTGCGCTCCCGTACCGCCACCATCATGACATTCATTACTCCCAGGCCGCCAAGAAACAGGGTGACGAATCCCACGGCGCCCAGAAAGTACTTCATCCCATCGGTCATTTGCCTGAAGGCCTTGGCTTCTTGAACGGTATCCCAGATCGGGCAGGCTTCCTTGTCGGCGGGGTCATAGTGGTGCATCTTTGCCAGGACCGCGCGCAATTGGCGCTTACAGGATTCGTGCTGGCCAACCGAACGGGGCGTTACTAACAGCTGAGCAAAGGTGTGAGGGGTTCCCGGGGGCTTGTCAGGAAAATCGCGGCGGATGGCCGCAAATGGCACGAAGATCTTATTGACGTCCCAGCCGTCATAGCTCGAGTCCTGCTTCTTTTTTGCCATGACACCGATCACGATGTAGGGGATATCGTTTAGATATACGTTCTCCCCGAGTGGGTTATGTCCTTCGGGGAAAAGCTGCTTTGCGGCATCGGTCCCCAAGAAGGCGACTCGGCGCCCGTTATTCTCGTCATCCCAGTTGTAAAAACGGCCCTGACCAACGGTTAGGCTGCGAATATCCCCGAACTCGGGATACGAGCCTGTGACCAGAAAGGCGGCGTTGTTGTAATTGCTATGGGTGCGAACATCGCCCTGCTCGAGCTCAGGAATGGCGTACTGACAATCTGGCGCTTCGGACTGAACCGCGTCTACATCTGTGTCTTGCCACTGGATGCTCCTGCCGGCGCGTGATCCTCCGGCCTGTAAGCTGGTGCGTCCGTGAAAGACAATCATGATGTCTTTGCCCAAATTCCTGCTCTGCTCCTCCTGGCCCTTGCGCAAGCCTTCTCCAGCCGCGACCATGAGCACGATGGAAACTACGCCCCAAGCTATCCCGAACATGGTCAGAAAGGTGCGAAGTTTGTGCGACCATAGCGTATGCAAAACGTCCCGGATAAGATCGCCCAGAAGCATGGTCTCGGGTTTGGACGCCAGCCCGAGCCAAATGTTAGCCCGATCAGGCGTACCTGAACCCTAATACGAAGCCAACCGTGATTCAGTTCATTCAACCATTCAGTGGTGAACAAACCAAAGCACTTGGCTGCTACGCTCGACCGTCAGGCCAGCCGAGACATCCATTCGGGCGAAGCAGTGAGGACAGCAGAAAGGTGCTCGGAGATCGGCACTTACGGAATGTTCAGTCGCTCCTTGGGACGGGCTGGGACGAGAATCGTCGCTTTGAGGGGTCAAAAAGCGCTTGGAAAATGCAGAATTGGGTGAGCGCGAATTGTCGATCGAGAATTTGGACTGCTGGCTCTCATCTAGTCGCGCTTGCACATTTCACCGTTGTCCTCGTGTTGTCCTTCCCAGAGACCAAGGAAACTCGGTTGTCCGAGCCGATCGCCATATAAGAGCCATCCGTATCGGTTCGACTGATTGCAAGCTTTTTCGCTTCTGGATCGTAGACGAGGTCAAATGAGATGTTCTTCCCATCAGCTGTATTTAAGGTTACGATATGCCTACGATTACCGTCCCTATCTCCCGCGAGACCGGAGACCTGAAGCCGTACATCGTTGATCGTCGCGGTAGCTACTGATCCCTCGCAGACGAATGCTTTTTCCCGACCTTCGCCTTGACTGAAGGCGTATGGAACCGTGAGGGCCAGGAATAAACCCACGGCGAACGATCTTTTAAGCATCATGAAACACCTCCTCAGCTCGAATTTGACCTCGGTCGAGAGCATGAAATGGTATGCGGCTATCGTGTGCCCCAGGGCTGTCAATAATTTGGTCCCAGCTTTCCCAGATTTGGTCCCAGACCTTCCCGAAGTCGACGAAGCTGAATATGCGATGAAAGGCCGAGACACCCCGGTTCGGCGCTGGACATTTGGAGATTCCAGGTTAACACGCCTGGGGTAGCCCGGCCGGTCGCTTCCGTTGGCGGCCTAGTTGAGCGATCCAAGGCCCGAGCTGTTCGAGAGCCGCATCGCACTGCATTCTGTGCCGTTGCTGGCGATCGTGGATTTTCCTGTCCAAGGGCGGCAATAGATCGAAGGTTATGTTCGCCGGCTGAAAACTTCTCGCATCCGCATGAGTAATGTAGTGAACCAAAGAGCCGATGGCGGTTTCTCGAGGCGGTGCCATCGGGGTGCCCCCCGCTGTCAGGATGGCGGCGTATAAACCGGCCAGCATTCCCGTCGCAATGGATTCAACGTAGCCTTCTACACCGCAGATCTGGCCGGCAAATAAAAACATAGGATAATTCTTCATCTGCAATGTTGAGGTGAGGATCGCAGGAGAGTTAATGTAGGTATTGCGGTGGATCTGTCCGAAGCGCGAGAACCTCGCATTTTCAAGTCCTGGGATAAGACGCAGGACTCTCGCTTGCTCTTGAAACTTCAGGTGGTTCTGGAATCCCACCAAGTTGTAGGAGTCGGCGCGCAGATTTTCCTGTCGCAGCTGTACTACGGCATAGGGCCGTCGTCCGGTTCTGGGATCCTGAAGTCCCACAGGTTTCATGGGGCCAAAGCGCAAAGTATCTCGGCCGCGCCGGGCGATCTCCTCAATCGGAAGGCAGCCTTCGAAATAGTTTAGGTTCTCCCAGTCCTTGGCCTGAGTCGGTTCAGCTGCGACGAGCGCGTCATAGAACCGGTCGTAATCCGGTTTCGACATGGGGCAATTGATGTAATCGGGCGTACCCTTCTCGTATCGAGCTGCGAAGTACACCTTCGAATAGTCAATCGACTCAGCTTCGACAATGGGGCTTATGGAGTCATAAAACGCCAGCTGTGAGCTGCCGGTTCGTCGCGCGATCTCCTCTGAAAGTGCATCCGAGGTCAAAGGACCGGTGGCGACGATCGTGAGCTGTTTCTCATCAAGGCTGGTGAGCTCTTCCCGGCGAATCGTGATGAGTGGCTCCTGGCCGATACGCTCGGTGACTTTCGAGGAGAAGGCGGTACGATCGACCGCTAGAGCGTGGCCTGCCGGGATGGCGCAATCGGCGGCAACTTGGATGAGCAGCGATCCAACGCGGCGCATTTCCTCTTTGAGAAGCCAAGGGGCTGTGTTTGCACTCTCGGATTTCAAAGAGTTGGAGCACACCAATTCGGCCAACCCGGAGGTCTGATGGGCGGGAGTTGAGCGCGTGGGCCGCATTTCCCATACCTCGACTGCAATTCCGTACCTGGCGCATTGCCAGGCTGCTTCACATCCTGCGAGGCCCCCTCCGACAACTATGACAGGAGAGTTCATATGCACCTTTGCCTCGTGGTCATGAACTGCTGAAAGCTCATTCGACCTCTCACCGGTCGGTTTTGATAGCCGCGGCCATACGGCGTAAAGCTTCGTTCTCTAGAGCTATAACTTTGCGTTCGTCAAGAGACGTCGCCCCGAGCCTTTCGTAAAATTCGATGGCCTCCCGATTCCACTCCAAAACCTCCCAGCGCAAGCCAAAACAGTTTTCTTGAATGGCTAGCTTGGCCACCGTCGAGAGAAGCGCCTTGCCGATGCCGTGGCCACGAAATTGTTCGAGTACGAACAAATCCTCGAGGAAGAGAGCCGGACGCCCCTGGAATGTGGAATAAAAATAGAAGAAGGACGCATAGCCTGCGGTCTGGTCCACCCATCGAGCGATTACGGCGCGAAACTTGGGTTGCGGACCATAGCCGTCCCGCACGAGATCCTCCTCGGCAACCATCGCCTTGGCAGACTTCCTTTCGAAAGAAGCCAGCTGGCGTATGAGAGTTAACAGCACCGGAACGTCTTGACGAGTAGCCAGACGAATATCCAGCATTAGCCTCTCCGGTAACGACCGGCTGACCTCTATAATGCCATTCGCCAGAGCACTTGGCTTCGACCCTGGTGAATCCCAGGGCAAAGCGCGACCTTAGATCCTCAGTTCGGCGATAGTGGCGCCTGCACCGCCTTCGCTTTGTGGCGCTTCGGCAATCGACTCGACGTGGGGATGTTGCTCCAGAAATTGGCGAAGCGCTTTGCGAAGAATGCCCATCCCGCTTCCGTGCACAATTCGCACGCGCGCGAGGCCAGCCAAGAATGCCCGGTCCAAAAATCGCTCGAGCTCGCGAGTGGCATCATCCACACTGTGGCCAATGACGTTGATCTCCGCCGCTACTGTTTCCGACTCAGCCGCAAGTGACACCGATACCCCCCTGGCGCGAGCTGCATTGATAGGGGCGTCCGCGGCTCGGGCCACCACTTCAGCGATGTCCTCTCGTGGGATGCGCATTTTCATGGCACCAACTTCTACTTCAAACTGGTCCGATTCTAGGACGCGAATGACTTTACCATTTCGACGCAAAGACTTCAGTTTCACCAAGTCGCCCAAGGAGACATGTTTTACCAATTGCGGTTGAGCATTGGGGTCTCCATGATCAGCCCCACTGGAATGAGCTACGATCGCAGAATCAAATTGTTCGCGAAAGTTCCTTCGTAACTTAGCAATTCGCCTTTCTGCTTCTTTCGAGAGCTTCTGTGCCGCAACTCGGTCCTGAATAGCATGAGTCGCCTCGCGAGCGTGATATTCAAAGTCACGGAGTAGAGCGTTCAGTTTCTTCTCGAGCTGGTTTGCTTTCTCACGTTGTTCACGTTTTCCTTCGCCTTCCAGGCGCGTACGCTCCTGACGCAGGCCCTCCTGCAGAGCGTGTAAACGGAGACGTTCAACTTCGACAGCCTCTAAATCCCGGTGCAGCCGGTCGAGAAACAGCGCGACATCGCGTGCTTGAGTTCCGAGATGCATACGTGCGGATTGAATGATCGAGGAGTTGAGACCGAGCCGCTGTGCGATGTTGATTCCTGCGGAAGCTCCCGGAACCCCTACCTTCAATGCATAGGTTGGTCTGAGAGTCGCTTCATCAAAGCCAACTGCAGCGTTCATTATGCCAGCAGAATTAGTGGCATAGACCTTTAACGAGGTGTGATGGGTAGAGATGATTGTGAAACAGCCTTTGTTGAGGAAGTATTCGGCGATGGCCACCGCCAGCGCCCCTCCTTCGTCGGGATCGGTTGCCGACCCTAGTTCATCGAGCAAAACCAGCGAATGTTTGCTGGCTGTGCGCGAGATGCGATCAATGTTGGTGACGTGTGAAGAAAACGTGGACAGGTTCTGCTCGATGGATTGATAGTCGCCGATGTCAGCAAACACCGCATCAAATACCGGAGTTTCCATACGGCTGGCCGGAACCGGAACCCCGGCCTGCGCCATCAGTGCTAGCAAGCCGACGGTCTTTAATGCCACGGTCTTGCCTCCCGTGTTGGGGCCGCTGATCACTAGCTCGCGCACTCCATCCTCAAGCTCAATGGTTAGTGGAATGACCGTGTGTTCCAGGCAGTCTTCCGCCGGTGGTTGGCTGAGGTGTTGGCTGCGAAGGCTTCGCTCGAGCAGTGGATGACGTCCGTCCCGGAGAAGCAGGGCCGTGTGAGAAGTCGCCGTGTCTAATGAAGCCGAGAATGCCGGGGAAACGCAGTGATAATCCTCGGCGAAACGGGCCTTCACAAATTGAAGCTCGAGCTCGGCTAGAACCTCGGATGCTGCACGGATTTGGCTGGCGCGTTCACCAATTCGTGCGGTCATTTCGAGCAGAATGCGACGAATCTCCGCTTGCTCTTCTTCGATGAGTCGGACCAATTCGTTGTTCTGCTCAATGGTTTCCATCGGTTCGACGTACAGAGTCTGTCCGCTGGAGCTCACCCCATGAACAACTCCCTGCACTCGGCGCTTCAGTTCAGCCTTAACCGGAATTACGAAGCGTTCTCCGCGAATGCTGACGACTTCATCCTGCACGGTTCCGCCTTCGGCGAGCTTGCGCAGATACAGACGCAATGACGCCTCGAGCGAACGGCGTTGCTTGTCGATCTCGCGACGGATGCGCGCCAAGTTTGCCGATGCGCGATCGTCCAGCGTGCCGTCCGGCAGGATTTTGTTGCGTAAACCGCGCAGCAGATCTGTGAAATCAGTGATCCCGGCGGAAACTTGCTTGAGAGTGCTCCAGTCCTGTTCCGTTTGTGTGGGCGGATGGAGCATGACCTGCCGCCACTCGGCTGCCCTGTCGACAACGGTGATCACCTCGAGGATTTCTTCGGTCTCAAGGACGGCTCCAGAAATCCTAGACCGCTCCAGCAAATCTCGGATATCGAGCAGGCCGGCAAAATTAAAGTTGCCCTGGGTGCGGCGAAATTCCCGTGCCTCAGAGGTAAGTCGATGTTGATTTTCGATCCAAGCGACATTGACCGACGGCGTAAGTTCCCCAAGCCGCCGGCGACCGAGATCTGAGGCGGCATAACCGCTCAGGAGCTCTCGTAGCTGCTCAAACTCAAGGACGCTGGCCCGATCGACATTCATCGCTTCGCTAAATGCTAGTGAATGATACTCGACCGCGCAATGAATCGAGTGCCGCCCGCAAGATGGCAGAGGACAAGTCGATGATTTTAGGGCCTTGGCGGGTTTAGCCAGGTCCGAAGTGGATCAACCAGCAAACCTTGTATTTTGCTCTGCTAGAATTTTCGAATGTCATTCCCAACCACTCGCCTGCGACGCTTGCGTAGGACAAGCGCCTTGCGCTCCCTCGTACAAGAGACGCGACTGACGCCTGAGGCTTTGGTCTATCCCTTATTCGTGTGCCCGGGAGAGAAAGTACGGCGAGAAGTGCGCTCGATGCCAGGAGTGTTTAACCTGTCGGTAGATGAGGCAGTCGCCGAGGCCACCGAAGCCCGTGCGCTGGGCATTCCAGCTCTTATCTTGTTTGGCCTGCCAGAGCAAAAAGATGAGGTAGCTAGCGGAGCCTGGGACGAACATGGGATTGTGCAACGCGCCGCTCAAGCCATAAAGAGGGAGACCCCCGAGCTATTGCTGATCGGTGACGTTTGCCTATGCGAATATACCTCGCACGGCCACTGCGGAGTGGTCAATGTTTCCGGCACACGGCCGCTGGGTGCGGCGGTGGCCACCCCTGCTGCGGGCCGACCCGAGTACGAAATCCTGAATGACCCTACTCTGGATTTATTATCCCGGACGTCGGTATCGCTTGCTCGCGCTGGCATT
>JAFAPG010000242.1 GCA_019247235.1 Acidobacteriota bacterium | reverse complement strand
CTCCATTTCAGCCCGCACAGAAGCAACTCGTGTGTCCCGCTTAGATTGACGGAACTCCTCTATCATATTCAGTGTTTTCAAGTGAATCCAACCTGCGTCATATTGCCATCGTCGGATCAGGGTTTGTGTTGCTTCCGAGCAGGCTTTTGGAGAAAAACGGAAATATGCCCACCGACGAATACTCCAGCGCCGGGGATGTAGGCTTGCTGCGGTTCCGACAGCTGGACTACGTAAGCGTAAGACGAACCCGGGTCGGACGCTCACCGACAAACCAGAGTTTAGACCGCAGACATGCTAAAGTTTTCGAGTAGCGGCTAAACAAGTACTCATCGATGATTCACAAAGCAAAAGATCTCTCACCCGATCAGCGGCTTGCGATCGAGAGCCTGCTAGGTCGTTCGATTGAGGAAAACGAAGCTCGCCAGTTTCTGGATGGCTTGGCTGAGGTCCGGCAATAGGCCCATTGTTGGCGTGCTGTGGTATTTCAACACCGCAAGACGCCTGATGGAAAACCGGGGCCGAATAGAAGTCTTCCGACTATGACAATAAGACCATCTTCCCTTGCTGGCATTGACAGGAGCCGTTTCTTTCGATCCTTGCCGGGCCGTTACTTGCTCGTGAGCACGGCCGCCAGATACCGGAGTTCGGACTCTACTTGTGCTGTATCGGCGACCGTGTCTGCGATTTCCTGGCGGAAAAGGTCCCGGTAACGCTTGCGAAGTCTGTGAATGGCGACCTTGAGAGCGCCCTCTGAAGTGTTCATTTCCCGAGCCAGTGCAGCATACGGCGCCTCGGACTGAGCTAGAAGGAATACCTTCAACCGTTCGAAATGCTCCGAGCGGCCGTGATGCACGAATTCATCGCGCAATCTATCCATTACCCGTTCAAGCAACGAAAGCGCCCAACGCCGTTCGAAGACCCGCTCCGCTGTCTCGTCGTGCCCAGGCTCGCGTTGATAACGCTCCTCCCCGGACGACAATTCAAACGGCACAACCCTTCCGCCGCCGCGTTTGCGAGCGCGCTGGCGGTCTCCTTCGTCGGCCACAAAGAATTTCAAGGAAGTCAAAAGAAAGGAGCGAAACCGACCTTTTTCCGGATCAGCGTGATCGAGATATCGCCCTTCGAGCACGCGCATGAAGAACTCTTGTGTAAGATCTTCGGCTTGATCGGCCGAATAACCGCGCCGGCGCAGATAGGCATACAACGGATACCAGTAATTTTCGCATAGGGAAACCAGCGCGGAACGAGCTTCCTTTCGATGTGGATCGCCGGCAGCGACCACCAGGGTCCACCGCGTCGTCGGAAACCGGGATCGCCCCGGCAGCGTGTGAATGGTTTGGCCGTTCGTCATGGTCTCATCCTCACGGGTATTCCGTTGAACAGGATAAGGAGTTCGCAGCGAAAAGTTACACCATAGCTATGGTAATTTGGCGGACTCAGCCCTAGCTTGTTGGACGACGGGAAGATCGGCATCCGCATCCTTCCAAATAGCGAGCAGATCCCTATAGGCGGCGGCAGATTTCGTGCGATTCCCGGAGGCGGCCAAGGCTCTGGCCAGTTGGAGACGCGCCATCGGTCCAATCGGATCGTTCAGCATGATTCCCGGATGATCAAGAATTTTCTGAAGTTCAGCCGCTGCCTGGCGGTAGCGACCCAGCCGGGAATAAGCGAGGCCACGGACGTAGACGGGGTATAGAGCTCCGAAGAAAGAGGCACCTGCCCAGTATGCGGTGCCCGGAACAGCGAGATCGTAAGGAGCGGCCGCTTGGGTCATTTCGAGCGCTTTCGCCGGGTCACGCCGGTCGAGAGCTTTCAGTGCCCGCAGCGCAGGCAGATAACTGAATTGGACCGATGTGTCCTCCGGGTAGCGCTTTTCGAGTTCCGCTTCGATCGGCTCGGCTTGCGCAGAGTTGTCCAGAAGCTCCAGCGCAAACGCAGGCCCATAATCCGCGTCCCGGCTTCGGCAAAGCGACAACGCCGCAGCAGCATTCTTTTGCGCTTCCCCCCGGATCCCAAATAGTGCGCTCCACACCGCACGAGCGCCTGCAAACTGGGCGGAGCGCTCGCGCAGACCCGCCAGGCGAGCGAGGCCCACAGCGCTGTTCGATAGCTGAGCCGCTTCCTTGAGGCGCCCATGATACGCGAACGACAGGGCTTCCTGGTGCTCGAACCATCCCTGAGCCTGTAACTTCGCGTGGCGTTGGGTCATCTCCCGTTCCATTACCGCTTCGTCTTTCCTCAGAAAAGCGAGAAAGTACCGGAGTAGCGAGAACTCTACAGCTTCGATTTTACGTTCGGATGCCTTGCGAAGCAGAGTCTCAGCTTCTGAGAGGCGGTCCAAATAGACGTAAGCGAAAGCCACATTTCCGTAACCAATGGAGTAATTCGGATCGATTTCTAGCGCTTTTAGACCTTCATCTACGGCTGTTTCGTAATGACCCGTCCCGGATGAGGTGAAGGCCGCGAAGAAACCGTGGGGTGTTAGATCCTCGGGATACTTTCGCGTCCACGATTCCAAGGTCTGACGCGCCAGCTCCAAATTTCGAGGCGCCTGCCGGTAATAGTTGAACGTAATGAAAAAGTTCTCCGGATCGCTCACATGGTCCCGCAACTCATAGGCCTTGGTAATATTCTGCGCGGCAAGTTCGGCCTCCCCCAGGGCATCATAGGACCGGCCCATGTAGGCATAGGCCATCGCAAATTTCGGGTCGATCTCGAGGGCACGCTTCGCCAGTGAGATTGCTTCCGTGGGTTTGAACCCCTGGACAGCCATCATCGCCGCCCTATAGGACCTCCAGGCCTCCAGTGAAGGCGTGGTTACCTCGGTCGACAGACTGGTCTCCTTCTTCACGCGTGCAATCGACCCGGCGGCACGGTTCTGGAACCGGTCTGCGATCTGGCCCAGAGCCTCGAAGACTTCCTCTTTCTTGGCTGCAGGTGCCTGGTCTTGCTCCAGGACAACTCCGGTTCGGCAATTCCTTGCTCGCAACCCCAACACGTACTCATTACCGATTCGCGCAATCGAGCCCTCCACGTCCGCGGCACTTCCGGTACGCTCGCAGATTTCGGCCGCAACGTCCGCAGTCAGCTTTGCATGCGGAGGCCGGACCATCAGGCGCAGTGTCTCGCTCGTGCGCGCATCCGAAAGCACACTGACGTAGGGAGATTTTCCAAGCTCCCCCGCCATGACTTGGCGCAGCGTGTCATCGAATGCCGGATCCCCCGTGGTATTGGCAAAATCACCGAGGACAATCGTCCTTTTGTCCGCCAGATTGGGCGGGGGCGGAGACTCGCGGTGCACCAGCGTCCGGACCATAACGATGCCGAAGGCAATGAACGCGAGCCCGGCGGCCGCGCCGAGAACCGCCGCCCTGTTCCTGCGAGCAAATTTCCGTGCCCGGTAGAGGTGGCGGGGTGGTGAGGCGAGCACCGGGCGGTCTTCCATATGTCTCTGGATATCAGCCGCCAACTCAGCCACCGAAGCGTATCGCCGCTCACGAACCTTTTCCAAAGCCTTCATCGCGATCCAATCCAGATCGCCATCCACGATGCGCCTAAGGGAAGTCGGGTCGGTCTGCCGATGCGCGGCGATGTTGGCGGCAGCCGCACCCAGAGCGGCCAGCTTTCGCGAAGGTGGCGCGGCGTCCTCTTCGCGAATGATCCGGAGCATCTCGGATAAACCTGCCTGGCGCAGTCTGGCCGCATCGAAAGGGACAGTGCCGATCAACAACTCGTAAAAAAGCACGCCGAGCGAATACACGTCTGAGCTCTCATCGACAACTCCGGTCATTACCTCGGCCTGCTCAGGGCTGGCGTACTCCGGTGTGCCTACCATCTGGCCGAATTGCGTGAGTAGCGTGTTCTCCACCGCCCACTGGTCGGTCGCTTTCGCGATACCGAAATCGATCACTTTAGGAAGGGGCCTGCCCTCCTGTTCCATCACCAGCACATTCGAAGGTTTGAGATCGCGGTGAATAACGCCTTTTTCGTGCGCATGCTGAACCGCATGGCATACCCTGAGGAACAGCTGCAACCGGTCGCCGATTCTCATCTGGGTGCGATCGCAATACTCAGTTATGGCTACGCCGTCGATGTACTCCATCACGAAGTACGGCCGGCCCTTCGGGGTTGCACCTGCATCAATGATTCGGGCAATATTCGGGTGGTCCATCATGGCCAGCGCCTGACGCTCGTTAGCAAAGCGAGCCAGTACTTGCCCTGTGTCCATTCCGAGCTTCACGACTTTGAGCGCCACACGGCGGCGAATGGGTTGGCGCTGCTCGGCCAAGTAGACGGTCCCCATACCCCCTTCTCCTAGAGGTCGAATGACGTGATAACGGCCGAAGTCGTCATCACGGGCTGCCGCCAAGGTATCTACGGTCCCGGTTCCGGATTCATCTGCGCCAATCGAACTCTCGAAAACGCCTTGGATCAGGCACTTGGGGCACAGTCCGCCGGGATCGTCGGAACCCAATGCCGCTCCGCACTGAGGGCAATTTGGCATATTGGGCCCAATTTGCAGCAGCTATTTTATGCGTTTCTCACCGGAGGCTGTAACCTCCAGGCCCGCGATTCCTTATTCGTACCAAGTGAGCCGGTTGGGACTGGCCACCTGATCGATTACGCCGAAAGGAGATTCGTTATGAGAAGCGTCTTGCTTCGTTGTCAGGTCATTGGGTTTTTGGCAGTTTCCATGTTCGGTGCGCAAAATGTGGTCGCGCAGGAACAGTCACGCAAGGTTAAAGAGTGCTCAAATGCTACCCTTCACGGCAGCTTCGGATACACCAGCACAGGAACTCTTCTCCCCTCCTATGTTCCGCCCCCTTTTGCCGGTCCTTTCGCTGAGGTCGGTAGGCAGACCTTCGACGGGAATGGCGATACTGAGGCAACCGCAACCTTAAGCGCAAACGGCAACATCAACCAGGTAACCATTCAAGGCACGTATACGGTAAATCCGGACTGTACAGGCTCCATGACACTTAACGTATCTCCCTTGGATGCCACCGTACAAGCAGACTTTGTGATCGACGATGATGGGGCAGAGCTCCGAGTCATCGGCACAGACTCGGGAGTGGTCGAGAGCCGTGTTTACAAGAAACAGTGTCGACGAGGTTGCAATGAATAGAGGATCTTGCCGATTCAGCTAAGCGTAGGGTTTCGAGAGCATGCTCGCGAAGCCCTGAGCTTTTCTCTGACGGTAACGTGCTGCGCAGTAGAAGCAACTGCCCACGCGTTACACCACCAGTGATCTCGGCGTAGTGTAGGGGGTCACCGGGCCGGCCATTTGCGATCCAGAATAATTGTCAGACAAATGAGGCGGCGGTCTCGAATGCGCATGCGACGCGTTGGTTCAACGGGACGCAGATCGGCTTAGCGAAAACAGGCGGTCGGGCGGGATTGTCGCGGGAAATTTCCTGTCGTTCGCGACCGCACTTGCTGCGGATTCTACGCCTACTGCGACAGCAGGAAATATCGTGGCCATGAATAATCCGGGAACTTCATCCCGATCGGATCCAGACTGGCCAGCAGTAGATCCGCAGCCGGTGGGCCGTAACCGTGCCATGTCTCTCAAGCGCGCGCATTAAATAGCCATTTCTTCAATAAGTCCCCAAATGCTTCCGTGCGGGTTTGGTTAGGGGCAAGTCATTGATTCACCCCCGAGGTAGTCAATTGAATGCGCCCCACGGCGGATAATCGGATAATCGGCCGTCACTCGTCTATCCTTGTTGATCATTTGATCCGAATTGCACCACCAGTGGACGGCTCTGACAGTACTTGGATGATCATCTCGCCCGAGGGCCTCCATGTTTGTTGCCTTTCGCAGACCGACTGTTGTGTTTCCCGCCTCGTGGTCCGTTCAGCTTCCCTTGAAACACAGACCATCCAGGCTGTCGATGAATGCCGTCAACTCCGCGGACGTCTTCCCAAAACGAGCGGAGTGCCAAATATAATCCCCATCGGCCCACTCTACGTCGCCCTGTGTGAACTCCGCACTCGGTGAGCATCCTCTTGCTCCGCTCTTCTCAGCCAGCCGGGTCTTTTTCGAATGCGACGCCCCACGCAGGGATTCTAAGAAGCCAAGTTGTAGATTTGCGAATCTGGGCTTGTCCCAAGCGACGACCTCCCGATTCAGGTCACAATTCCTCGCGGGGCACTAAGAAGGACATCTAACTGCTTGAAAAGATGGAGCCGACGATCGGACTTGAACCGATGGCCTGCCGATTACGAATCGGCTGCTCTACCAACTGAGCTACGTCGGCTTAGCCTTGGTTTGTTAAAGTTTATCAAACCGCTTGAGGATTCCTGCTGTACCAAGGCAGTACCTGCGAAAGTCGTGGTCGAAGCCATAAAGCACTTCCAGACTTAAATTGGCGGTTCGCGCCTGTCATGTTCAGGAAGCCCCTGCAAAGTAGCAATCCTCGCAGTTACTACGGGCTCGAGAGCGCGAGTTGTAGAAACCCGAAGCTCACAATCGAAGCACCTATCGTAATGCGACGGAGCCAAGTGAATCCGGCGCGCGCCGATCGGTTGTTTTAATTGCGAGCAGCAGAGCAGCGCGATCGCGATGCCACGGCTCGAAGCATTCTTGCATCGATGAACAGCTTCAGTCGCGCGCCGACTGTAGAACCTTGCCTGGATGCTTCAATTTCTTTGCCATCTTTCTTCCTAGTTACAGTCCGCAATCTCGACTTGAAAGGCGTGCCCCTGACGCCATTCAAAGCAAATTCGCCATTGATCACTGATGCGGACACTGTATTGTCCTTCGCACTCCCGTTTCAGGGCCTCCAGCCGGTTTCCCGGCAACGTGGACAGTGTTCTGAGATCAGACGCCGCATCAAGAATGTCCAGCTTTCGCAACGCCTGCCGCTCAATTGCCTTGAATCGGCGTACCGACTTACGGTGGAGCAGACGGCCAGTCTCGGAGCAGCGAAAGGGCCGGATCACGATCAAAATCTATGCTGATGTTCGTTAAATGTGAAACGGTACGGTTCTTGCCAGAAAGTCCCGCGGCAAGCTGGTCGGTGCACTTTGCCAATGTGCGAATGTGCTCGCAAATCGCGTGCGCTCCTTCAGCTTGGGCATATGCCGCTGCCGAGTTCCGCACCTGTGAAAAATTTCCGCCCAGACACAGTCAGTTGGGTCGTCCCAACCAACTTCGCACAATGTCGGCAGTTTCTAGAACTTCCCCAACGTTTAGGCAGACTTCTTGATCACAACGGTTTGGAAGTCGATGATCTTCCCGCGTTGCTCCAAAGGCAGCCAGCGCTGCTTCGGAGGTTTGAAGTTTTGCGGGACATAAAATGGAATCAGCCTCGCCATTGTAATCCTCCGCGAACCGGGCACCCGAAAGCGTTTCTCCCAGTTTGTTGTCTGACCGTGAGATTCAGATCGTTAACACAGGTGACAGGTCTTGTGAGCGGCAAAAAACAGAAATCCGCATAGCTTGGTGCGTCGCAACTCGGACAGATCGGGCCTTCGGACTCATACTAATTGGATACGAACTAACCCATCACTCTCGCCTCCGGGAGGTTCGAATCGAATGTTCTACCATCCGGCATCACAGGGGGGTAACTTTGAGTGAATGAGCAGCATTCAAGGAGACTAGCTCTAATAAAACTGGCATCCGAGCAATAGCGTTCGACGCTTACCGTACGTTGTTTGATGTGTATTCGGTATTGCGCTGTGCCACGGAAGGTTCCAGGAGCCGGGCACAGAACGCAGCGAACATTGGCGTGCCAAGCAGCTGGAGTGCACGTGGCTCGCAGCCTAAGCGGGCAGTATGAAGATTTCCTGCGATAACGGAGTCGCGTTGTATTCACACATGCGATTGGCGTGGATGAAGTGAAGATCTGCAAGATGAGCCGCGTTTGTGGATTAATGTCGTGGTTAACTAACAGTGCAGTCGCGTCCGCCCGTCGACTTCCTGAGATATTGCTGGCGCCAGAGCTTTGGGTTCTGGACCTGCTGGGTGAACCGGGGCAAGCTTCCCGAAGAAGAACTGAATGTCATGCCAGAAGATGCCACGGTGCCCACTTCGGATGGAGTTGTTAAAGTTCTGGGGACCCAATTTGGGAAGAGGCAAAAGTGACCAGAAGTATAGTGGGTCAATGCCGCGGGACTTTCAGGATATTCCAGTACCTGCAGGCACGTATCTCCAAGCAAACGAGTCACAGTCCCGACTACTGTTTTTGGAGACTCCTCCACAGTCGGCCAAATGTATAGCTGCTCGCAACCTCGCCCAACTCGACAAGACGCGATTCCTCTTCACGTCGCAACACAAGCAGTGTCTCATCATCGTTGCGGAGTCCGA
>JAFAPG010000173.1 GCA_019247235.1 Acidobacteriota bacterium | reverse complement strand
TGGCGCGTGCCCATTTCGCAGAACTCGAATCAAGTCGAGGGACAAGGCGGTCTTGAATCCTCCTGCCACCGATAATTTGCAACTTTGGTTACCCCAGCAGCCTACCTTGACTCCGTGAGGCGAAAGCGGGCGGCCGCGCGCAGGAATTCTAGGAGCAAGCGATGGGGCGCCTCAGGACGAGAGGATAGTTGCGGCTGGAACAGCGCGGCCACGAAGAATCGATGAGCTGGCAATTCAACCGCCCGCGTTTCGCCTTGCATGCCGCGCGCACTCACTGATAGACCGGCGGCCTGGAACTGCTTCTCGTATTCCTCATTCACACCGTAGTTGCAGTAGTACTGCTCGGAAGCCGTCTCGCTTTGGTAAATCGAATGAAGGAGCGTCCCTGGCACCATCGTCAAGGGCTCATCGCCTGAGCCTATCGGTCCCTGTTGCCCCCTATTCGGAAGGGCACAGGAGAGCGGCGTAACGACATAATGTTTGGATCCGGAGTTGTTCTCTGCCGAATCCGCATCACAAAGATTGAGAACATTCCGCGCATACTCTACCAGAGCATATTGAAAGCCCCCTCAAGTCCCAACAAATGGCCAATCGCGAGTCCGTGCAAATTCAATACCCCGCAACATTCCCATAGCACTTTTGTAAGGACTACCGGGAGATGCAACCAGGCCATGGCAACCACCAAGGATTTTGCCAAGATCCGGGCCTTCGAGCGAGGACGTCGGCAGCCAACGTAATTCTACGAAAACCCCCAGTCTCGTCGCCGCGTCGTAAAGCGCCGCATTGGTGGCAAAATGCGAATGCAAGGTGGGCTCGAAATCGCCCATAACGCCGATCCGAAGCAGTTCACTGCGCTTTTGTGCAAACATAGACTGCACCTGGTTTTAACCTTCAATGCGCTATTAGATGAGCGCGCGGGAAAAGGAATGAAATTTACCTGCGCATTCCATGGAATGCCCTCACGGAGGCAGCAAACAGTACGTGACCTCGAGGTTTTGAGCAACTCAGGAGGGACTTTTGCTCGCCTTTCCAGTTGAACGCAAGACTTCTTCCTTGGCCCGGAGCCAATCATCGGTCGCCCTGCCCTCCACTCCCCCACGTTGCTGATAAAGTTCGTAGGCTCGTCTTCGGATTTGTTCTTCCACCTCGACATCCTTCTTGATGAGAACTGGAGATTTCGCAATGTATGACGATGCCTTTCGCCTGCGGGCAGACGCGCGTTTTGTGCTCTGGGGCGGGCAATCACTCGCGAGTTGCGCAGGAAAAGGCAAGGGCCGATTGCGCACGGCCACGGGCAAAGTGCTCGCTTCGGCCTCCGAGAGCGCCAAAAGCTGTTTGAGGATTTCTCCTCTTTCTCCTTCTTCGGCCTTTCGTGGTTTGCTTCGAATGACGATAACAACCAGAACCGACAAGCCCAAGGTGAGCAGGGTTCCCGTTAAGATGAGTGTCAGTGTCATCGGTCCCAACTGAGATTGTGCCCCTGCTACTGCTTTCTGACGAAGGTTACTAAGGTCCGTGTCCATCCTCCGGCGTGGCAAATTGTCAAAAGCCGCGAGTGCCGTGATCAACTTTCCACACCCGCCAACTGCTTCCTCAAGTTCCTTGGAAAAAGACCAACCGACGGGTCGCTTGCGAAATTGCGTGAAGCGGGAAGACCAGCTTTGTGTTAAATCTCTTAGTTTTGTTGAAATTACGAAGACTAGCTCGAGCGCACTTGGCTACTGCTGAGAGCTTGCGTGCATCTCGGACGAAAGCAATTCCAATCGCACATTCGCCCTGAGACCAGTTTCGCGAGCGCCGACGAAATGGTCTCGTCAACGTGATAGACTTCCACCGGCCAGGGGTGAGAGTCATGGGTAGTCCAAAGGTATTTCTAAGTTCAGTCGCCCTGCACAGCCCACATACATCTTTCTTGCCAAGCACAGAAGAGGAGCGCGACGTCGTACGCCAACAACTGGAGTGTATTCTCGCTAGTTCAGCCTTTCGCCATAGCAAGAGATACGCAAGCGTTCTTCGGTACATTGTGGAACAGAGCCTGGATGGAACCGCCGGGCGACTGAAAGAGCGCACGATAGGAATCGAGGTTTTCGGTCGTACTCCCGATTACGATACCGCTACCGACCACGCAGTGCGCAGCGCGGTGGCAGAAGTTCGGAAACGCTTGGCCCAGTATTACCAGGAGGAGGCGAACGGCTCGCGCCTGAGAATTGAGATTCAACCGGGGTCCTATGTTCCGCTGTATCGATGGATATCAGATCACGCTGCGCTCGAAGCACCGGAATCTTCGCGGGCAATCGAGCTCCAACCAGCGGCAACGCCCCAATTGGCGGAGCCGTCGTCCGCACGCCACTGGTCATGGCTCTGGGTATTTGTATGCGCGGCGACCGCAGTGGCGCTGCTTGTTGTTGCCGCGTCTTTTCTCCGAGCGGAAGACCCCATTGAGAGTTTCTGGGGTCCGGTTCTGTCGGCTCGCGGCTCAGTGTTGCTGTGCGTGGGCAATCTGCAAGGTGGCTATCAGTCCGATGGCGACACGCTGAATCCCCGGCTTTCGACTAGCCTACGCGATTTCCATCAGGCCGCCAGCGAAATCATTCACGTGGATGATGCTGTTACCCTGGCGCGCATTGCCGGCCTAATTGCCGCAAGGGGCAGGTCCTATCAAGTGGTCTCGCAATCAGACGCGACCTTCACCGATCTTCAAAATGGTCCCGCCGTGCTGATAGGTCTGATGAACAATGACTGGACGGAACGCCTGGTCAAGAACCTGCGTTTTACGGTCGAGCATCCGGCAAGGAACACCGTCATCATCCGGGATCATAACAATCCGGGAAGCAGTCTCTGGTCCCTCGATTTCGGCACTCCCTATCTGGAGGTCACGAAAGACTACGCCTTGGTGCTACGAGTCGCCGATCCGAAGACTGATCAGATGGTCGTGACCGTCGCCGGAATCTCAGTCTTTGGCACCCTGGCGGCCGGCGAGTTTCTCACCTCTGCACAGGAGATCAAAAAATTGGCGGCAATCGCACCCCGCGGTTGGCAGCGCAAGAACCTCGAGTTGGTCCTGGCTCTCGATGTGATTCGCGGACGCCCAGGTCATGCAATGATTGTGGCCTCTCATTTCTGGTAATCACTTTCCCCGGAGGCTCGTCCGAAACGGTTGGTGGAATCGCGCGATGGGCGTCTTTAGACCGCCCTCCCGCCAAAGCGTGCGCGCCCGCAGTGAAGATCGCGGAAATAGAGACGCAAAATAATACGCAGCAAAAACTATAAGACGAGTTCCCGAATATCGAGTCTGGTCTCTCCTTGTTTGCGTCCTGGTTGCTGAAAATTGATTAACATTCCTCGCCGCACATTCAGAATGGACATGTAATTGCGCAGCTGTTGCTCCTCGGATGCACCCAACTCTCCGCTGATCGCTTTTAGCTCAACAATCAGTTTCTCCTGGCCTAAATGGACCACGAGGTCAGGATAGCCCTCGCCGACATAGTGGTCCTTATATTTCAACTCGATGACTTTCTGAACTTCGTATCCAATGTTGGCAAGTCTTAACCCGACCTGCATAGCACGATCGTAAACCCCCTCGGAGAACCCTGAGCCCAGGGTCTTATAAACGTCCTCGGCGATCTCCTTAATAACGGTTCTTTGGTCGGTCATTTTTCCAGTCCTCAACTTGGACGGAATACGCGAGCTTAATGAGTACCGGCGAGTGGAGTTGATTCACCGGGCGGTGTAAAGACAAGCATACGAAGTCGCCGAGGGCAACTCAAGAACCGATCTGGGTGCGAGCTTCGGCGTCTTTGCCGCCAACGCGCCAAAGTCTGTACGAACTCGACCAGGCTCTCGAATTCGGCAAACGGCGCGCCGGCACAAACGAAAGGCCAGGCGCGCGCCGCTTTGGTACTATCCTTAGCGACAGTTCGTTAGCGAACAGGCTTGGAAATGCTTCGCCTGGCGCAGTAGAGGAGCACAATAGTGGATTGGAGACAACATGGGGTAAAGATCGTGCATGCCAAAGAGCTGGACTTCAATACTCCTCAAACTCCAGGTATGACCCGGGCTGCCGCCATTACTCACGCACGAACTGGGGCGAGCAAGTTGTGGGCGGGTACTGTGGTGGTTAGGCCCCATGCCAAAACTGCTCCTCACCATCATGGCGAGCTCGAAACCGTCCTTTACGTCGTTCGAGGCCATGCTCGCATGCGCTGGGGCGATCAGTTAGAGTTTTCGGATGAGGCCGGTCCCGGAGATTTCATTTATGTTCCGCCTTACGTTCCGCACCAGGAAATCAATGCTCGAGAAGATATGCCGTGTGAAGCCGTGGTGGTCAGAAGCGGACAAGATCCGATCGTCGTGAACCTTGATATCGAAAGTCCCGAGCCGGCAAGTGAAAACGGCGGCCAAGAACCGTTCCATCCCCGTTAAAACCTGGTAATTTCAAATTTGCCCAGACCTGAGATATACGTGGAACTAGGTTCTTTTTTCCGATCGAGCCTTAAATGCATACAAAACTGCCAGTAACGGCGGAGCCAGCAACACGCCCCAAAAAGGCCACAGAATGCCGAGTACGAGGGGCCCCAGAATCGACGCCCACATTGGCACCTTCGCCGTTCTCCGCATAATGTAGGGCTGGAGCAAGAGGCCGTCGATCACCACAATCGCAGCGTAGAGAATGAGCACACCGATAGCGTGCTCCCAATCTTTCCATCTGAGGGTGGCGGCAACTACTGGGCCCAACAATCCTAGAATCGGACCAAAGTGAGGAACAATTTGCAGTAACGCCGCTAGAACCGCCCAAAGTGGCGCCCATGGAACGTGAAGCAAAATGAGCCCCACCAGCCAAAGCATTCCAATCGCGAATGAATCCTGGAGTTGCGCAATCGCCCAGCCCTTGAGCGCCGCGGCGGTGGTGTGTATATGCTCGCGCAAATGTATGTCGTCTCCTTCCGCCCCACGCTTGTGGGCCCGTTTAGGCGCTCAAATCGGCCGCCGATTCTCCTGCCATCAGCCAGCCAATCACACCGCCAGAATTTCAGTTCGCACGCCTGAACCGTCGACAGCTATAAGCTGACCAAAGCATATCGAATCGTCGTCCATTCAGCTCCCGGCACCTCCGAAGTAAAATTCTGATTATCTCAATCGGTCCGCACGCGAGATATTCATAAGCATTTCACTTCCTCGTAACAGGCACTCACCTACGATGAATTCTCCAGTTGAAACCATTCGGCCGGAAAACTACGCATGGCCTCTGTCACCCCCAGCCCCCAAAATCCACCCAATCATAGGAGACTATTCGATGCCGCATCAGATTCTCTGCCGACTCCGAAAAATAATGTGTTGGCTACTTATTTCGACTACCGCCGTCGGACCAGCAATGACACCAGCGTTTGCGGCGGGCACGAACTCACAAAGCCGTGATACCAAGACCACCACACCCATCAGGCATGTAATTGTGATTGTGGGCGAGAACCGCTCGTTTGACCATCTCTTCGCCACCTATGTCCCCAAGCACGGCGAGACCGTCAACAACTTGCTTTCAGAAGGAATTGTCACTCCCGACGGCAAGCCCGGCCCGAACTATGCGAAGGCCCTGCAATACTCCGCCGACATCACAGGAGAAACAGTTTTTAACTTGAGTCCCTCAAAGGGGAAAAAGCCTTATGACGTACTACCTGCACCTCTCAGTGGCGGACCAACAGATGTGTGCAAAGACAATCTGATTTGCAGCCTAGCGGACGCGGAAACGTCTGAAGACGGGTTACCCCTGCCGCCTGAGCCCTACTACGAATCCTTGACACTCGGAGGTAGTGGCTTAACCGGAAAGGTTCCAGACTCCCGAATTTTAGGTGTGCACGATTCCCCTCCCTATTCTACTTTGGCGCCCGGTCCCTTCCGGATCACTAATGCGCTAAGGTTTCCGTATAACTCCTATGCCAATAGCCCAGTACACCGCTTCTACCAAATGTGGCAGCAGGAAGACTGCAACGTAGCCCATGCTACGCCAGCAAACCCCAGCGGTTGCTTAGCTGACCTCTTCACTTGGACCGAAGTCACGGTCGGATCAAACGTGAACGGGAAGCCACAACCCACCAACTTTTGTACCGACTATGCACCAGGTTGCAGTACCACCGGTGAAGGTGGCACGGCGATGGCTTTCTATAACATGGCCAGAGGAGATGCGTCCTTCACTAAGACACTCGCAGACCATTATGCCTTTAGCGACAACTACCATCAGCCGGCAATGGGTGGAACGGGGCTGGATAGCATCATGCTATTTTTTGGCGACGCAATCTGGTTTAAGGATCAGAACGGGAATTTGATTCCCCCGCACAATGAGATGACATTCCAAGGCGGCCCGGTGGACGAAATCGAAAACCCTAATCCCGTTGCCGGCACCAATAATTGGTGGATCCAAGATGGTTACGGGGGCTTCGGCGATAATGGAGCTTCGAAGGGAGTCTATGGCGGCGGAAGTTATACGAACTGTTCGGATCCCTCGCAACCTGGCGTTGGGCCGATCGTTCAATACCTAAATTCGCTGAAATCTCCTATTAATGCGAACTGTCAGCCAGGGCACTATTACCTGCTGAACAACTACAACCCTGGATACTTCGGCGATGGGACTAACGCCTACGAGCACACAAATCCCAACAACACCCCTTTCACCATTCCGCCAACTTCCCAGCGCAGTATCGGCGACGTATTACTCGAAAACCACATCTCGTGGAAGAGCTACAACGATCAGTGGGACGCCTATCTGAACGATAAGTACCAGGTTAACTTTGGCGCTGTGGGGGCCCTAAGCGATCAGTACTGCAACATCTGCAATGGCTTTCAGTACCAAACGCAGATTATGACCAACGAGGAAGTACGCACGCAACATATCGTCGACACTGACCAATTCTACGAAGACGTCCAGAATGGCAAGCTCCCCGCCGTGTCATTCATAAAGCCAAGCGGCTGGGTAGACGGTCATCCAGCATCATCGAAATGGGATTTGTTCGAAGGATTCGTTAAGAAGATCGTCGATCAAATACACTCAAATCACGACCTTTGGATGAGCACGGCCATCTTCGTGACGGTCGATGAGGGTGGGGGCTATTATGACTCTGGCTACGTACAGCCGTTAGACTTTTTTGGCGATGGCACCCGCATTCCATTGATGGTAATCTCGCCCCATACCAAAGCCGGCCACATCTCCCATGATTATGCCGACCACGTCTCGATCCTGAAGTTCATCGAGCGTAATTGGAACTTGCCGACCGTATCGGCCCGAAGCCGCGACAATTTGCCCAACCCAAAGTACAACAGCGCGGTCAGCCAGTACGCTCCTATCAATAGCCCGGCTCTTAGCGACCTCTTCGACTTGTTCGATTTCTAACGTCATGGCGGCATCGCCTCTGCTACCGAGGTGGTGCCGCCTGTCCTTACCGCTTCTCGATGTCCCTTTCTTCCATATTTGAGGCATTCTCGGTTGCGACAAAGCGTGTACGACCGAGAATCACAGCTACGAGGAGGTGGCGAATAGCCTGTCGTCAGTGGGCGCAGCAACGCGAGGGTATTACGATAAGCAATTCGTTGGGCAAACTGCTGCGTTAACTTCGCGGCACTTGCCTGGAATTGCACCCTCAAATTCCAAATGGCCGCCAGTCGCAGGCTGCCACGTAGGCGGCCACATCTCGGTCGGTTGGTCTGAGGATCTATCCGGCTGGCGGCTTGCACCTTAACATCGGTTCTCACCAGCAAAAACAGTACTGCGCTGGCAACAGCCAAAAGCATTGCAATCAAGGCTCCGCCGTCCGCGGCCTGTCTACTTCTCGTGCCGCCTGTGCTAGGCCGATCACTCTTCTGCGAAACCGGCGCCGGTGACCTTCGCTGAGTTTGCGCACGAAGCTCTCGTCGGCGGTGACAAATCGACAGTCGCGCTCAGCTGCCAGTGCCAGGTAAAGGCAATCATACGCTGCGTGGTTGAGCTCGATGGCAATCTTCGTTGCCGCTTCCAGAAGAGCACGAGTCGGCAGAAACTCGATCTCGGCGGCTTGAAGAAGTCGGGCCGCGAGCAAGGCCTCTTCATTAGAGAGTTCGTTCCGCTGAACCTTCTTCCAAAGGATATTGGCACATTCAGCCACCAGGAGCTCGGGCGCGATCACTTTAGCGCGCCGGTGAAGTATCAATGCTTCGAGTGTGCCCTCCTCCTCGACTACCCATTTAACAGCGACGCTGGCGTCAATGACCAGTGTGGTCACCGCTGGGCACGCCCCTCACGGAGCAGCATTTCAGCGGGCGTCTGCTTCCGGCGTTTCGTCAGCCTGCGCAAGTCGGCGGCCAGCTTCTCGAAGGAAGCCTCCTCCTCATTCGCAAGAGCCTGGCGAAGAATTTCCCTGTGCTCGGCCTCAGCCGAACGGCCGTGGCGCGCAGCGCGACGCTTCAGCCGGGCGATCAACTCATCTTCCAGATTGCGCACGTGCAGGTTTCCAGCCATTTCGGCACAATAACTCGCTGATCTCAATGATCTCATTCTGATCTCACAACGTCAACGGCGGGGGCTCTGATAATGTTTGGCACCTGCGTACCCGAGCGAATACGCTGCCATACAACGAATTCGGACAGAAACCCTCGTTATCTGGAGTGTGGCGGGTTCAATGGATCGGCGGGTTAAAAAGGGACAGCAGGCCAATCGCTCATTGAGAGCCATCCCTGTCTCGACTGCAAGATGGATACCGGGAAACGGGCTACTGTGACTGAACCGGTCAATCCGGCAAGCCGCAAGCAATCGGAATGCGATACGGAGCGCAGACTTACTCACCCGCCATGCTGAGTGGAAATAAATGGCGGAAGCGAGCGGAACCCACCGGCGACACCGCTAGATGCCACCCGCCGGTTTTGAAGATCACTAGAGATGTTCCGACGTGTTATGAAACTTGCTACTATCATGATTTTTTAGCGGCTTACCAAAATCTCGTTCTGACTCTTTATGATCCAATCTGATCCGTTA
>JAFAPG010000858.1 GCA_019247235.1 Acidobacteriota bacterium | reverse complement strand
ACCTCGCGGCCGTTCTTCCTTGGAAGATTAAGATCCAAGAGGATGATGTCCGGTCGAGTCGCGGCTCCTGATTCGCTCGTGTGGAGATGCTCCATAGCCTCGATGCCGTCTCGAGCGACTGCGATCTGGACCGGCACCGCGGTCTCCTTCAAGGCCTCGCGTATCAAACGAACATCGCTGGGGCTGTCTTCCACGAGCAGGATGTTTAGCGCTTTCATACCCGATACCCAGGCGTAAATGGTAAAGCAAATGCACCGCCAATCTTCAAGTGACTGCTGAGAAAAGGCTTTTCGGCGGGCAAAAGGAGTCGCGTTCGGTAAGAACGATTGCTTTGTCGGATAAATGGTGAAAAAAATGCGGGCACAGATCCGAAGCGGCGCTCCCCGCGCTAGAATTGACTTGAGCAATTAAGGTCATTATTATCATCAGGATTGCGGCGGTTCTTACTCGGGAGGCCCCTTGATCAAGCTGGACATCATCAATGAAGTAGTCAATCGTACAGGCATTACCAAGACAAAGGCAGAGATGGCGGTTGAGACCGTCTTCGAGACCATGAAGAAGGCGCTGAGCGAGGGTGACCGCATCGAGCTGCGGGGATTTGGGATTTTCAACGTACGGCCGCGAAAGACGGGGATCGGGCGTAATCCGCGGACCGGCGCTGAAGTGGCAATCCCGCCGGGCAAGGCTGTGCGGTTTAAGCCGGGCAAGGAACTGCAGACGCTGCAGTAAGAAGAATGTGTCTGAGGCGGGATTCACGGCGCGCATCGATAGCGATTCGTTAAGTTATGACTCCAGCGCCAGGTGGCTCGACCAAGTGCGTACGCACTGGCGCTGGCCACGCAAATGGTGGCTCAATGCCGTGCTGTTGGCCCTGACGTTTGTAACGACCACCATATTCGGCTTTGCCTTCACAGTAACTTTCGCGGCGCACCGGCCGTTCGACATCGACGCGCTTGCCCAGGCCTATATGCTGCTCACGCGCGGTGATTCCAACCTGTGGACCGGCCTTCATTTCTCGATCCCATTGCTGTTGATTCTACTGGCCCATGAATTTGGGCACTACGTGGAATGCCAACGCTGGAATGTAGACGCGAGCCTCCCCTATTTTTTGCCGTCACCTACACTGTTCGGCACGCTGGGCGCGTTTATCAGGATCCGTTCACCCATTTATACGCGTAAGAGTCTCCTCGACATCGGAGTCGCGGGACCGGTCGCCGGGTTTGTCGTTCTTATGCCGTTTCTCATAGCGGGCGTGTGGATGTCGCACGTTGCCAACGGCGCGGCGCATGAATCGTTTGTGTTTGGCACGCCGCTGATGGCCCGAATTTTCGAATCGCTGCGCTTCCCAGGCGTCTCACCGGGCAATATATCACTTCACCCCATGGCCATGGCTGCCTGGGCGGGTCTGCTTGCCACCGCCATCAACCTGCTGCCCATGGGCCAATTAGATGGAGGGCATATTCTATACGCAGTTTTCGGCGACCGGTGGCACCGTATCGTTTCGACAATTTTCGTGCTCGTCATGGCTGTATTAGGTTTTTTCTACTGGGCGTGGTGGATCTGGGCTGGCCTCATGTTCTTTTTTGGAAGGCGTCATCCGCTGGTCTACGATCAAAGACCGCTGTCCCGGCGCCGCGTGATGCTGGGAGTCGCGGCTCTAGTTCTATTTGCGCTCTCCATATGCGTCGTGCCTGTTCAGACCAGGTAGGCTGGCCTGCCGATGAAAATCTCCGCCACGATCATTACGTTCAATGAGGAACGCAATGTGGCACGGGTCATTGAGAGCTTGCGTTGTTGCGATGAAATTTTGGTTCTAGACAGCGGGTCGAACGATCGAACCGTAGAGATCGCCACGAAATTAGGCGCACGGGTGATTGAGGCTTCGTGGCATGGCTACGCGGCGCAAAAGAATATCGCGGCGAAGTTGGCGACTCACGATTGGATCCTCTCCTTGGATGCGGACGAGAGCCTTAGCGAAGCACTCGAAGCTGAGATTTGGCAGATCAAGAAGAGTGGTCCTAAGTTCGATGGCTATACAGTCCCGCGGCTGGCTCAATATCTTGGGCGCTGGATCCTTCATAGCGGTTGGCATCCGGACAGGAAAGTCAGGCTGTTCGATCGCCGCAAGGCCAATTGGATCGGCGAGTTCGTTCACGAATCGGTCCGGGTGGATGGATCCGTGGGCCACTTGAAATCGAATTTGTTGCACTTCACTTGCAACTCCTTATCGGAGCATCTACGCACGATGGACAGCTACACGACCTTGGCAGCCCAGGAAATGGTATGCGGAAAGAAGAACCTCGGATTCAGCAAACTATTGTTTGATCCACCCTGGACATTTTTTCGCACGTACGTCTTGAAGCTCGGTTTTCTGGATGGCGCCGAAGGTCTGGCCATCGCTTATATGGCTGCTTTTTATAACTTCGTGAAGTACATGAAAGCCCGCCACATGAGCCCAGGCCGAAAATCTTAATTTGCGGATTCTACATATCGATACGGGGACGGAAATGCGCGGCGGCCAGCGGCAGGTGATGCTCTTAATGCAAGCGCTCAGAGAGGCCGGCCACGAATGCTGGCTAGGCGCGCGTGAGAACACGCCGCTCGGCAATGCGGCCAGTGCTGCAGGATTCCTGGTCTATGGCGCGACAGCGTGCGAAGTGTGGCGGCGCTCCAAACACGTGACGCTGGTTCATGCGCACGATGCACGGGCACACACCATAGCTGCCATCGCGTCCAGGTGTCAGTTCGTGGTATCGCGGCGCGTTGCCTTTGCGGTGCGGCAGTCGTTAGCATCGCATTGGAAATATCGACGGCCCGCCAGGTTCTTGGCTGTTTCACATTTTGTAGCGGCGCAGTTGCATTCGGCCGGTATTTCGAGAGAAAAGATCGACGTTGTATACGACGGCGTGGAATCGCACGCGTGTTTTGGAGAGTGGAACAGCGAATATCCGGCCGTGGCGCTTGCTTCCGCCGATCCGCGGAAAGGGCGCGACTTGGTGGAAGAAGCCGCCGGCCTCGCCGGTATTCGCACCGTCTTCTCTAACGATCTGCTAAACGATCTGCGCCGCGCGTCGATGTTCGTTTACATCACGCGATCCGAAGGCCTGGGCTCGGCTGCGTTGGTTGCGATGAGCCTGGGAATTCCAGTCGTTGCCAGCCGCGTCGGCGGATTGCCGGAGGTGCTTGGAGACCCTTCCGGCATTCTCGTAACCAACGACCCTCCCGAAATTGCATCCGCCATGCGTCGCATTGTGCAGGAGCCGGATCTCGCGCACTCTCTCATTGAACACGGCAAAAGAAGAATTGCGGAGTGCTTCACGAAAGAGCATCTGTTGCGCCGAACGCTGGCCTCGTACGGGAGGGTCCTTGACACCTGACTGGCAGATTTTTTGCACAGTTGCAGCAGGCGTTTTCGGCTTGCTCCTCGGCAGCTTCCTGAATGTCTGTGTTTATCGGATTCCGCGAAATATTTCGATCGTTCGACCGCGATCTTTCTGCCCCCATTGCGAGCGGCAGATACCCTGGTACGACAATCTTCCACTCCTGAGCTATGCAAATTTGAAGGGGCGCTGCCGTTCTTGCGAAGAAGCGATTGGCGTCCGCTATCCGCTTGTGGAACTGACGACCGCAGTTCTGTTCACGGGTATAGCAGTTCGATATGGCTGGACCTTCCTCGCACTGAAATGGGCGCTGTTTGAGTCGATTCTGGTCGTGCTCTTTTGCACCGATCTCGAAGACCGCATTCTCCCCGATGAGCTAACGCTCGGGGGTACCGTTATCGGCGTCATCTTTGCAGTTTTCGTGATGGTTCCCGGATCGTTTGGTGAATTGTTATTAGTGGGGTCAAAAGCCGTTTGGCAGTCGCTGTTCAATGCAGCGTTGGGAGCGATGATCCTGGCGGGACCGATCTGGCTC
>JAFAPG010000255.1 GCA_019247235.1 Acidobacteriota bacterium | reverse complement strand
ACCACCAGTTCCACCAAGAGGGTTTTTCAATCAAATCATAGAGGCTATCGTGTTCAATGAATTCCGTCCCTGCCGGTATCGGGTCCTCCACCATTAAGTATTTCCACGGTGAACCGGTCACAGTGAGTCGCACCGCCAGCGTGTCTCCCACCTGCGCCGTGCCATTCAAGGGGTCGAGCTTATAACGAATATGCTCATTCGAGCGAATTGGCGAGAGCTTGAAGTATTCGCGGGCAAGCGTGAGATTGTAGGAACCCACATTGGTCAGTCGCTTTTGGTCAGAGTAGTACTGCCCGCGCAACGACCAATACAGCCTGCCTTGACCCTGTTTGCGAAGAGTCACTTGATTGTTTTGCCTAAGCTGGTCAGGTCTCAGATGTAGGCTGACCGAACTCGGGGTGAGGGCATCCGCCTCGCTGAAATGTTTGTTGAGGACAGGCTGATCGTTTACCAGCACTTCTAGCGAGTAGTTCGGGGCAAGCTCGCCACTCTCCTTTAAAAAGTCAACCAGCCCATACACCACGAACGCAGTTTGCTTCGTTGAGTCCCACCAGTAACCTTGGTTGCGATGGGTCATAAGCCAAAATGCGGCTTTTGGCAGCAGCGGACTGGTCGGATTGACCCTGGCCAGAAACTTTGCCGCAAACGCGGTTGCCTCAGGACTAGCGTCGGTCTCAAAATCGAGCATTGGGTCGCGCGATAAGCTCCAATGGGCTGATTGATCATCGGCCTCGGCGCCATGTTCGACCTGTTGCGCCAACTCTTGATCCCTTGAGTCGTTTACTAAGTTCATCGCCAATCCCAGCATCGCGGCTCCGTAGGGTGTCAATTCGGTGCGCTGCTGCCACACCGTATCGAGAACGGCCTTATCGGTAACCCCGCTGAGCAGCAGCGAGTAGGTCATGTAGGCACGTAGATCGGCGATGATTTGCTTGTCTGTCCAAAACGCATGGCGGACCCAGGCCTGAGCTTTTGTCAATCGCTCCTGATCCACGTCATATCCGATTCGCTTGGCCTGGCTAAGTCCGGCCAGTACGTAAGCCGACATAAAGACTTGGCTCTCGTCGGTTTGCCACCAGCCCCAGCCGCCATCGTCATGCTGGAACTCATACAGGCGCTTCAGTCCCGCATCGATTTTTTGCTGCAGTTCCTGCTGGTTTAGGGAGGATTTGAGTCCCAGCTGCTTGACAGCTTCTTCCACAATCACATCCGGCAAAAAGCTAGACATCGTCTGCTCCGTGCAACCATATGGATAGGAAGTCAGGTATTCGAGTGCGCCAAAGATGGCACCCGCGGTGGAGGGTGAAAGCTCGATCTCGAGCGTGCGGCCACTCGGCTCGGAAGCATCGGGAAAGTTGACCGATTGCGTGAGGTTGCCTTTCGCTTCACTGATCGAGCCGGAACTGGGGATCGGGACCTTCACCCCATAGGCGAGGACGGGCAGCTTAATCTCCATGGCGTCCGACTCTTCATTCGTAAGCGCCTTTGCCAACACGGAACTCTCAAATACCTTCTGGGCTTTCACTCGCCAGTCGACCTTCGCTTCTCCCTTGCTGGGGACGTTTACCTCCCGGGTGCCGCCCTCGACCACATCCAATCCCTGGACTTCGAGAGATACTCGCGCTGTTTTGAGGCTCGGAAGGTAGTTGTGAACAATGGCTGAAACCGTGACTTGATCTTCTTGGCGGAAGAAGCGGGGCGCGGCCAGGCGCACCATCAGGTTTTTCCGGACGATCACCTTCTCGATCGCGCTGCCCACCTTATCATCAGCGGTAATACCACGAGTTGTAGTCCTCCAGGTAGTCAGGGAATCAGGGAAGTTGAATCGCACTGAGGCTTTCCCCTCAGGCCCGGTGTTTACGTCCGCCACCCAAAAGGCGGTATCTGGAAAAGCCTTGCGGACTTTGGGCTGGACCAGGGTTTCCGGTTTAATCTCGGCCAGCCATTTGTGCGGGCGCACGCTGGCCAGCTGCATTTGCTTCCTGCCAGCCTCGCCGTGAAAATAATAGGTAAGTGAGCTGTCGGTGGTAACACGATTGAATACCCGCCCATAGAAAAATTTGAGAATATCGGTCGTCGCTTCGGGGCGGATCGCATAGATGGCTTCGTCAACTACCCCCAGACTAAATTCTCCCGACACGGGTTTCCCTTGTGCATCCTTAGCAGTAATGGTGTAGCTTGCAGCTTCTCCCGGTTGGAATTGCGACTTTGAGGGTTGCAACTGAATATTCAATTTGTATGCATCAGGGGAAACGTTGATGTTCTTGGATCCTTGGTGGAGCTCATTGTCCTTCACGAATGCCGCACTCAGATAGAAGTTGGGCACACTCTCGGCACGTACGGGTATCTCTAGCAATGTCGGACCGCCCTGGCTGCGCACCACTTGGCGGCTCAGCAGGCCCACACCTTCGGATGTGACCAGTATGTTCACCGGCTCTCGACCGGCCATGATGAGCACCTTGGCGGTGTCTCCGGGTTTATACAACTTCTGGTCGGGAATAATCTGAATGCGCTCGCGCGCTCCTCCCCACCAATACCAATCATGATCCGGCACCCAGATAAAAGCCGTTTCCTCGAGCGTGCGGTTGTCCACAGTTGAGGCGCGAACATAAGCTCGAATCGAACCTCCTCGACTGATTGGCACCTTCACTTCGGCGTGCCCATTCCGATCGGTCTGGCCGTCGCTTGAAAACAGCTGCTCGCCCCGCCTGTCCCGGTAGTCCCAGCTTTCAAGCACTAGGTGAAAGGCGGTTTCAACCGGTTGACCATCATAGTCACGAGCTTCGACATTCAGCTGCGCGATACTACCGACTTCATAGACATAGCTCGAGGGGCTGGCGCCAATGCGAAAGGCACCATAGGTCGCTAACACGAACGTATGGCCGCTGATCTCCCGGTTAGCTTCATCGGTGACCCGGGCTTCGATGCGGTAGGTGATATCGGTGTGACGCGTTTCTACAAAGTCAGTCTCGATGGCGATCTGCAGCTGCCCATTCTGATCGAGCCTTCCCGAGTTTTCCTCCGTCTGCTCGCCAGCATAATAGCGTTCGGCCTCGCTACTCCCATCTTCCCCCTGGCCTCCTTCGTACTGTTCCCCTTCCTCATTGAACTCTTCGGCATAGCTCAAACCGTTATAAGTGCGCTCACGGTGTACGACCCATTCGACTTTTGCATTGGCCACCGGCTCGCCAAAATAGTATTTGGCTTGAATGGTGGCCTGGATCGGCTGTCCTTGAAGCACTCGTTGCGTCGACGGGGTTACATGGACTTCGTATTCTGGTTTTTTGTACTCCTCGACCGCAAAGCTACCTCCCTGCGTGAAGTACCCGTCTTTGCGGATCTGCACGCTGTAGTCCCCAAGAGTGGCATTCGCCGGTATTGCGTACTCGCCGTGAAGAGTTCCGAAGGCGTTGGTTTTGAATGTGCCGGTAAAAACGTCCCTGCCGTCGACGTCGGTAATTTTTAGGTTGAAGTCGGCGTCTGTGGGCGCCTCATAACTGAATCCTGTGCGGGTACGCACAATGACCTTGAAATGGACGCTGTCGCCCGGCCGATACACGGGACGATCCGTGTAGACGTAACTGGTGAGCGAACCTGAGGCCTCAGTTCCCATCCAGTAAGACCAGGGCGTACTGATGGCAAAATCATCTTTAGTCCGAGCCATGACCTGAACATTTTCAGCTCGACCCTCCTTTACATTAATCTGCCCAAGGCCATCTCTGTCGGTATTCTGCTCGGCTACTTGCTTGCGGTTTACAAAGAACAAGGTGTCAGCCTGGGCCAGAGGTTGACTGGTCTCGCGATCCGACACAAAAACCAGAATCGTACCCGGCGCTGTCTTGGTGATTAGGGCCATTTGGCTCACTACCACGATGGTGTAAGCGCGCAAGTTTCCGTCCGTCGCCTCGATGAGATAAACACCCTTGTCTTTGACAGGAATGGCGACGCTTTCGGTTTCCCATCGATTCCGGCGCGAGGCGACGCTCTGTCGCCAAGTCGCTGCCAGTTGGGCGGAGTTGATGATCGGTATCTGGGCGAAGACTTCGGCGCTACTCTGCGGCCGCTGTTTGGCTTGGCTGCGCTGCTGACGGATAGTCTCCCGATTCTCGGCCGTAAACTGCGCGCGGAAGAAATCGCGAATCTTCACAAAAACGCGTTGCTTCCAGTTGTGAAAACGTTCAATCCAGGTAAGCTTGCGTGGAGGACGAGGCGCGCGCCCCCCAAACTGATGTGCGTCGCCGAGTTCAATAAAGAACTTAACCGGGTCATTGACCCGATAGACACGGAATTCGAGGGTCTCTACGTTCTGGGCCCACACATCGATCGAAACCTTCTGTCCGGGCGCGTAGGTACGGTTAGAGTTTAAAGAAAAGAAGGCGGTCTTCTCTTGCTGCGCGAAAATCACCGAAGTGAAGATGACAAAAGCTGCAAGCCCAAGAACGCGAACACAACGCATATCAGTCCTGCTCCCGGAGGATGTTCCAGCGATAGATTCCTAAGAACGCTGGGTTCTGTGGCAGCGGTCGCCAGCTGAACTGTGGATGCTGAAGCAATTCCATGACCGTAATCCGACGAATCTCGCTGCTACCATCGCTTACCGGCCCAGTGTGATAAATCAGCCAGTCGGTTCCGGGTGTGAACGAGCTAGGTCCCAGATAGACCATGACGTGAAAGGGCATACGGTGCCCCTGTTGCCGGAAGCAAAGCAGGTCGCCGAGATGGGCCGCATGGATATCACGGCTAATAAAATGGGTGTTGTAGCGGCGGAGAGTATCGGCGTCGCCGAACTCAGCAAAGGTTCCGTTGCTTAGCTCCTCGGGTGTAAAGGCTCCCGGCTTGGTCCGAAATAGTCCAGCACCAACTGGGGTATGGGGGTAGTCATACTTGCCGACCGAGTCGGCTTTGGGCAGCTGAGACAAGTGCCAATGATTGGCCCATGCCGCATCGTGCTTGCGCAATGCCTCGCGATAGGCAAATCGGATCAACGCCGCGCAATCAGTAATTTCCGTCGGGCGCTCCGGCGCGGACTGAAAGTAGGTGGATTCTGCCAGAAACGCGAACCATCGGCGGAATGCGATCTGATCCCGCTGGCTTTCGAGCCGTAGGAAGTCTGGGGTCCCGTCGCCAAATTGGTCCGAAGGGTCAAGGCCGAGCTCGATCTCCACTCGCGTAGGCAGATAGCCGGGAGCTGCGGCCACAAGCGTCACCAAGCCCGGTCGAACGCCGGCACGAAATCGTGCTTCGGAGCCGATGACCGCCAGTCGACCAAGATGGCTGCCATCTTGGATGTGCCAAATCAGACCATTTGCTTTCCCGTGTAGGTGGGCTTCGGCGTAACCATCCGCGGGAAGACGGTCGCGATCAACGCCAATCAGTAGGGGTGTCGGACCAGTCTTGAATCGTGCGACCAACGCTAGGGCCAGTGCCGCCAGAACTACCAGCAGTACCGCCCCTCTGCGTGCAACGTAGCGCGACAAAGCAGCTTCTCAGGAAAGCAGATTATAACCATGCGGGGCGTTGCAACTCAGTGACCAACGAGATCACACCTTGAAGCCAGGATCTCGGGCCAACCCTGTATCAGCGAGGACACGCGCTGTGTCAAGTTTGCGACCGTCGGCCAATGACTGGCTCCAACTCGTCTGACGATCAGCCGAAGACCAGAGAGGACTCAGATCGACTGCAGGATCCCCCTGAGTTTTCTCACCGCTCGCGGTATTTCGTCCGTCGGGGTGCTGCCAAACCCCAAGATGAAGCCTTGGGGAGAGGGTCGCTCTAGATAAGAGGCCGATAGCGGCACCAGCCATAACTTATTTTGTGCCGCGCGCTCGGCCAGTTGGCGGTCTTTAAAACCAGTGGGCAGTGACAGGGCCAGGTGCAAACCCGCTTGTTCACCAGTCACATTGACGGCAAGGCCAAGCTCACGGTGCAACGTCTCTAACAAGACGCTCCTACGCTCGCCATAGAGCACGCGCATCCTCCGAATGTGCCTGGAGAAGTGGCCCTCGCGGATGAAGTTGGCCACGACTAGTTGGAAGAAGGTGGGTGGACAGATATCCATAGTGAGCCGAAGAGAAAGGAAGCGGTCGATGAGATGCGGCGGGATCACCATATACCC
>JAFAPG010000253.1 GCA_019247235.1 Acidobacteriota bacterium | reverse complement strand
AATCGGAGAGAACTTTGATTGATTTTTACCGTCGCGTACATCCCACCGTGTATGGTTGGCGAGCTATCGCGCAACGGGTTCCCGAGCTTCCTGAGGTGCGCGATATTGGCAGCAACGCCTTCAACTGGGCTATGGGAATCGTGCTAGTGTACGGGTGTCTGTTTGGTATCGGCAAACTCATTTTTGGAGAGTGGAGATGGGGCGCTCTGCTGCTCGCCCTCGCCGGCTTGGCTGGCTATCTGATTTTTTGGGATCTCTCACGTCGAGGATGGGAAACCCTGTCGGGAAAAGAACCGTCACCAGTTCCGGTGGTCGCTCGCGTGCAATAAACTTGCCCAACCTTATTCCTGGGTGACAGCTTTGACCAAGTTTCTCGGTCGGTCCACATCGAGGCCTTTCCTTACCGCTACGTAATAGGCAAACAGTTGCAAGGGAATGATTTCGAGAATGGGGGAGAGAAGTTCTGGTGCTTGGGGAATAAAAATTACGTGGTCTGCGATCTTCTGCACTTCCCTATCGCCTTCGGTCGCGAGCGCGATGGTCTTCGCCGATTGGCTTTTGAATCTTCCCAGATCAGCCAAGTTCTTTTGATAGCGTAGAACCGATCCAGCATCATTGCCATCGCAAGTGGCAATCATGACCACCGGTAAATTTTCGTCTATGAGCGCATTAGGCCCATGCTTGGTTTCACCCGATGGATATCCTTCGGCATGAACGTATGACACCTCTTTTAGCTTTAAGGCTCCATCCATGGCAATCGGATAATGAACCGCCCGCCCCACAAAAAGAAAATCTTGTGCGCGATGAAAGCGTTCGGCGAGCTTGCGGCAGCTGTCCGCCGATTCCAGAACCGCCTCGGCTTTCTGGGGTAGCGCCAGCAACTCTTGAATCCAGACCTGAACAGCTTCTTTTGCAAGTTCTTCTTTGACGTCGGCAAGATAAAGGGCCAAGAGAAACAGCACCGCCATCTGGGCGGTGAAAGACTTGGTCGAGGCAATGCTGGTCTCTGGTCCCGCATTGGTGTAGAGGACTCCGTCGGATTCACGAGCCGCCGTTGACCCGACAACGTTAGAAATCGCAATGGTTCGCGAACCCTTCTCGCGAGCCAGACGCTGCGCTGAAGTGGTGTCAGCGGTTTCGCCTGACTGGGTGATCACGATCGTGATCTCCTTGGCTCCGATCGGCGGATTTCGATATTCAAATTCGCTGGCGTAATCCACATCCACCGGCAGACGCACCAAATGCTGGAACATAGATTGTCCAACCATGCCGGCATGACGACTGCTGCCCGAGGCAACGATGTTGATTCGCTGCAGGCTGCGCAAGTCATCGGTTGCAATGCCGATCTCATTCGCGACTCGCACCTGCGCCTCGGGCAAACAGACGCGCGGCCGAATTGTGCTATTGAGCGCCTGCGGCTGCTCGAAAATTTCCTTTAGCATGTAATGTGGAAACCCGCCGATGTCAGTCATCGATTTCTCCGCAGCCGCCCTCGTTCCGTATCGTGCCGCGCTCATCTGCTATATAGCTCATTGGGGCAGAAAAGTAAAGGACCCCGGCTCGAGCTGCTCGAGCTCCAACGCTTTCCTGAAGATCAGAGCACCAGGAGTAGTGCACCTAGAGTGCTTCCTGGCTGCGCACAGCGCCGGTCGTTACTTTGTTCGTGTGCACCCTGGGTTGACCGAGGACGCACCGGTCGGCTCCTGTGATCGTGCCCTCGATACCTCGCGTTTGCTACTGCTATATAGCTGCTTAGCGGCCAGTTTTTAGGAAGACCCCGGCTGTTTGCGTTTCGATATTGCTCCCAATCACTGTCACAGGCGGCTAGGCAGAGGGGTTAGCAGTTGAGGGATGGTAATAGAGGTTACCCGGCGAGATCAGCAAGCACCACCGGTAATCGAGGGCACGATCGATATTTCCGATCCCGGAGAGAGTGTGCTCACCAATCCGCCGGAGTAGCGAATGTCTTCATCCCCAATAAAAATGTTGATATGTTGTCGAACTTGCCCTTGCTCGGTTAGAACCCGATCTCGTAAGCCAGGATGAAGCATCCACAGCATAGCCAGGGCATGCCCTAGAGTGGGAGCGGAATCCTCGAGGTTGACCGTGGCGGCTCCGCCGGTGAATTGTCGCAATGCGCCGGGAATGTGAAAGACTAGCATACCCTCATTTTTTTTTGCGGCGCGATCTTGACCGCATACCAGTCTTGGTCCTCGGTGATGGCGGGTTGACCGTCAGCCTCCCAGAAGTTGCTGCGGCTTCCGAAGAATTACCAATACAAGCACTTCGTACACAAACAATGGGAGGTAGCCCGTCGGCAATTTTTTGCCAACTCCTTCCTTCATCGCGGGAGGCAAACATCTGTCCGCTTCGTGTCCCGAAATAAATTCCCGCTACGTCGAACGAGTCGATGGCCATAGCATCGCGCAAAACCGTCTCGTAAGCCCCTTTTTGCGGCAACCCACGCATCAGCGGTTCCCACGATTCCCCCGCATTGCGGGTTCTGTACACGCGTAAACGCCCATCACAGCTGCAGCGAAATTCGTCCGATTCAACCGGAATAACGTACACGCAGTCGGGCTTCTTCGGATGGATGATGATAGGAAAACCGAAGTCCGAGGGTACGCCATTGCCGATATCCATCCAATTTTCGCCGTAATCGTCAGAGCGATAAAGACCCCAGTGATTCTGCAGGAAGAGGCGTCCGGGACGATCGGGATGCATCACGATCTTGTGGACGCATTGTCCGAACTCAGGGTATTTGCAGGGTAGAAAAACCGCGCGGATCCCCCGATTTTGTGCCGTCCAGGTAGACCCTCCGTCTTCGGTGCGGTACACTCCTCCGGAAGAGATGGCTACGAACATACGATTGGCATTTCCCGGATCTAAGACAATCGTATGTAAACACAGACCGCCGTTCCCCGGCAGCCACCGCGCACGGTGGGGGTGATCCCACAGGCCACGCACCAGAGACCAGGTCTCGCCCATATCACGACTCACGAACAATGCTGCGGGTTCAACCCCGCAGTAGAGCACGTGAGGTTCATCGGCGCGACCGAGCGCTATCTGCCAAATGTTCTTCAAAGAGGCCCCTGTATCGCTCGAAAACCTGAGAGTGGCCTCTTCGGGGTTGGTCCAACTCTTGCCAAAATCATCGCTCCACCGCAACACCGTCCCCCAAATGCTCTGCGTGGATGCCCAAATGCGATGCTGGCCGCGGCGCCCATCATAGGCCAGAGCGTAAACCGCGTGGCCGTGGAAATAAGGACCACCCAGTTCCCAGCGCGTGCGTCGCCGGTTCGAACGCAGAAGAAATGCCCCTTTGGTCGTGCCCACAAGCAAAAGAAAGTCGCCTTTCCTAACCTGAATATGCCGCAGATTATGTAGGACGGTGGTTCTTGGTCCGCCACGATCAGCTCCTGGCTCTTTGTAGACGATCAATGCCGACAGGATCGCTTCAAGAGCGGCTTGCGCTTCACTGGCACGCTGGTAACGCTGAGCCGGCTCTTTGGCTATGCATCTCTGAATACTCGCCCATAGGCCTAGTGGGATGGGAGGACCCAGCGCGGCCGGAACCTCCCGCATAATGGCTGAGCTGATTTCAAAGCCGGTGCGCCCCTGAAATGGCAGGTTTCCAGAGGCTAACTCGTACAGGACTACACCCAGCCCCCACAGATCGGTGCGGAAATCGGCCGGCTCGCCGCGTAGAACTTCTGGCGCCATATACGGCAGAGTGCCGCTGACACTAGACTCCTGCTCGACGCTCGCTAAGGAGCGAGTCGCTTCCTCAAATTTTGGTCCGCTTACCCGCCGCGCTAAACCGAAGTCAAGTACTTTGACGAGGCCTTCGGGTGTGACCAAAATATTGGTGGTTTTGAGGTCGCGGTGAATGATCCCCCGATCGTGAGCGCGCCCGAGTGCGCTGGCTATCTGGATACCAAAGCGAAGAACTGATTCGGGCGGCAATCCTTTGGCGGCGCACATTTCATGCAAGGATTTGCCCTCGACCAGCTCCATGGCAATGTAGAGCTCGCCATCTGCTTCCCCAACTTCATAAATAGTGCAGATGTTTGGATGGGCCAGAGCAGAAGAGGCACGGGCTTCGTCGAGGAGATCCTGACTGGCTGCCCTAGGCTGGTCAAGTCGCTTATTGAGAATCTTCAATGCCACATCGCGGTGCAACAGTTCGTCGCTGGCGCGATAGACAACTCCCATCGCGCCTTCCCCAATCTTCGATATCACCCGGCAATTCCCGAACTTTCGACCGATCAAGTCGTCTGCCCTTTTGTAGTTCCGATGCGCGCTGTGCGGGAAATAAACGTCAACCCTGACCAAGTGCTAATAAGTGTTAGGTGTAGCAACTCACATAGTAAGGAGACCGGAAGATCATTACCTTCTATTCACCACCTAAGACCAGCGTAGCGCAAGCGATCGGAGAGACTTCCAATGATTCCTAGAGCCGAGGCGAGGTCGCATGCACCCGCATGATTTGGACATCGAGTAAGAGACAGTCCCCATCGGCTGCAACTGTTCGGGCTAATTAGGACGGTCAAGTCTCAAGGCGCGCGAGCTGGAATAGCTTAGGATTAAGCCGACTCATTGACTCCAGCAAAACATTGTCGCTCAGTTTCGCACGCCTTCAAGGTTTAGCTTAATGCGATACAAGCTTGTGCTCGCGGTTATGTAAAGCGTTTTCCCGTCCGCATCCCCCCAGGCAACGTTACTGACGCGCTCCGGAACTCGAATGGTGCCAAGATGTTTTCCCCCGGGGGAGATGATCCAAACGCCCCCCGGCCCTGAACCGTAAAGATTTCCCTGTTTATCCACACGGATGCCATCTGGACCGCCCGCTCCCTGACCGCCGGAAGCATCGAGAAACAACGCTCCATTTTCGACAGATCCATCCGCGCGTACGTTATAGCGTAGCCAAATGTTCTTGCCCGACTCGGCGATATACAAATACTTCTCGTCCGGAGAAAAGGCAATGCCGTTAGGACGTCCGAGATCTTTGATGATCAGCTGTAACTTCTCGCGGTCAGGAGGCGCTCCAGCTTTCTGCTGACGCGCGCCCGGCACGCGATAAACGCCATTCACTTTCAGCTCTTTTTCCGGATCGTTGTCACTCTGTGTGGCTAAGCCATACGGAGGGTCGGTAAAGTACAACGATCCGTCTGACTTGTACACCAAGTCGTTCGGACTGTTTAGCTTCTTACCTTGGTAGGAATCTGCCAAAATCGTGATCTGCCCCTTAGGGTCGAGCGATTCTAACCTCCAGACGGTGCGGCCCGCGTGTCCGGCTACCGAGACCCGTCCATCAGGGTCCAGCGTCATTCCATTCGACCCGGGTTCCGGGCCTTTGTAGGGGACAGGACCTTTGTAACCGCTGGGGTGCATAAACACACGGGCACCCTGCCCAGGAACCCAGAGAATGATATTGTTCGCGGGAATTTCCGCGAACAGAAGGCTACCTTGGTGGGTCCATACCGGCCCCTCAGTCCATTTATTAAATCCGCTTGCCACACGTTCCAGCGCTGCGTGCGATGGCACGATCTCGGCGAGCGAAGGATCAAGTTGCTGGATGTCTTGTGCCCGCGACCAAATGGCAGCCAACAGTAGAACAACGGCAATTGAGCACGATCTCTGGATGAGCATGGGCATATGGTAATACTATTCTCAAATAAAAGCCGATAGGATCGTCTTCCCACTGGTCGGTGGAGAGCAACGAAGTACAACTCATAGGGATCTCTCTGACCGAATAAGTCAATCGTAACGTTTCGGCCGCCGCAAAGGTCTTCACATCTCAGCTGAACCGGCAAAACTGACGGCGCGGTTTCTGGTCGCCGGCAGTTTGAACAATTGGACTAAGCTTGATAGCGTTTATGCCGCGGAGGTTGATGGCGTGGGGAAGCGCGCCTGGGTTGCCGCCACTCTTGATACCAAACGGGACGAGGCGGAATACGTTTGTGATTTGCTCGAAGCCGCGGGGCTGCCGGTAACTCTCGTTGATCTCTCCA
>JAFAPG010000957.1 GCA_019247235.1 Acidobacteriota bacterium | reverse complement strand
GGGTTGCGGATTTCGTCCTCACTTTCCATTTTCTGCCTGGGGAGCAAAGCAACCGTTTTAGAATTCGATGGCCACGCTTATGACGTTGAAATAACGGATTATCATTGAAAGGGACGCTACGAGAGTATGTCCATTACGAGGAAAGGTACACCTAACTGGAAGGTTCATCCCGGCGAAATTCTTCGGGAGGAGTTTTTGAAGCCCCTGAAGTTGTCTCCTTACGCGCTGGCAAAGAGAATCCATGTTTCGGTACCCCGTGTAAATGACATTGTGCTCGAGAAGCGCGGTATCACGGCAGATACCGCTGTTCGCCTAGCGAAATTCTTCGGTACTTCGGAGCAATTTTGGCTTGGCTTGCAGTCGGCGTATGAGGTGAGCACGATTAAAGCTGAGCACGAAGAGGAACTGAGCGAAATTAGGCCCCTGATCGGCGGACGCCCAGGCGGGTTGAATTGCTAAGATGCCCGGTCCAAGATTGACAGCTACGCGGCTGAGCGGGCTGGCGAATTCGTGAGCCGGCTCTTTTGCGTTCGGCTACGACGCTCTAAGCCGGCGAACGTCGCTGACGAGACCGAACGAAGTGAACACAAACTACAGCCACGATTCCCTGTCGCGCTTGCTCAGTGTTCTGCACCAGGTGGGCAATGCCAACCTCGATGGAGCAAGCTATTCTTACGACCCGGCGGGCAATCGAACCAGCAAGACCAATTACCTGACCGTAACCACCGGAGACGTACGCCTACAATGCCCTCTATGAGCTGACGCAAGTTACGCAAGGAAGAGGTACGACAGAGAGCTACAGCTACGACTCGGTTGGGAATAGGCTGTCCTCGTTGAGCGTGGCCCAATACAACTACAACGGCTCGAATGAGCTAACTGCAAGCTCACCGGGTAGTTACACGTATGACGCAAACGGCAATACTCTGTCCGATGCTCAGGGCCGGAGCTTCACCTGGGACTTCGAGAACCGCCTTATACAAGCTACTAATCCTGGAGTAGGAACAACGACCTTCAAGTACGATCCCGTCGGCAGAAGAATTCAGAAGTCCGGTCCGCTGGGCATCACGAATTACCTCTATGATGGATACAACGTCATTTAACAGGCCGACAATAGTGGAAGCGTGCTTTCCAAATATGCCACTGGCGCTCACGTGGACGAGTGGCTTGCAGAAGTTCGCTCAGGAGCAACCATCTACTACGAGCGGGATGGGCTAGGCGGGGTCACATCGCTGAGTAATTCATCGGGTACTCTGACGAATTCGTACACATATGACTCGTTCGGGACGCTCACGGTATCCACGGGAACACTCGCCAATCCCTTCCGGTACACAGGTCGTGAGTTCGATCCAGAAACCGGGGCTGTACTTCTACAGAGCCCGATATTACGACTCATCTGCGGGACGCTTCCTATCTGAAGACCCGACAGGGTTCGATGGCGGAATCGATTTCTACCCATACGTGCTGAACGATCCAACCACTCTAGTAGATCCCTCGGGTTTGCAACACACCCCAGGCGGACCGAAGCACCCAGATCCTTGGATATCGTTTCGCTGCAAGGGGAATGATGATTGCGCAACTCTTTCCAGGAAAATAGAAATCTTCAAAGGTGTCAATCCTATTCGACGAAGTCAATGTGAGGAGCGATGGGAATGACTCCTCCGCGGTAGCCCATGTCCAGCAAACGGTGAATTGCTTCTCGGCCATCGGGCCCATAATCAAGCGTGCGTTCATTAACATACATTCCGATGAACCGATCAGCGGCGGCGGGATCGAGCTCGCGCGCAAATTGCATGGCGTAGGCCACAGCCTCCTCGCGATGGCTGAGAGCGTACTCGATGCTCGAGCGCAATGCTCGCGTAATTATCGAGATTAAATCGCCTCCTAGACTGCGACGGATGGCATTCCCCCCCAGCGGCAGAGGCAGCCCCGTCACCTGGTGCCACCATGTACCCAGGTCGAGAATGCGGTACAACCCGGCACGATCGTAGGTAAGCTGACCTTCGTGAATAATGAGCCCTGCATCGAATATGCCCTCGAGCAGGCCGGGAATGATCTGATCGAAAGGCGTGACCACGCCTTGAAGACCTGGAGCAAACAAAGATAAGGCCAGATAGGCGGTTGTGAGCCTGCCCGGTATGGCAACGGTTTTCTCCCCGATTTCGCTGGCGGGAAAAGCCTTGGGAGAGACAATCATAGGCCCGTAGCCTTCGCCTACGCTGCCCCCGCAGGTCATCAAGGCATAGTGATCCTGCATGTAGGGATAGGCGTGGAAGGACACGGCGGTGACATCGTACTGACCTTCGCCTTCGATGGCTTTCTGATTTAAGCTCTGAATGTCCGAAAGAGTGTGCACAAAACGCAGACCGGGGACTTGGACCTTGCCGGTCGCCAAGCCATAAAACATAAAGGCGTCGTCGGAATCCGGACTATGGGCAATGGAGATCTCACGCTCGCCGGTAGCACTCCTAGACCTTAGTTCCTCTCGGACAGGGGAAGGCATGGTGTCAGCGTCAGTCGCGTAGAAAAAGACCTTGCCAGCTCCTTACCGCGCCGGCAGCAACCAGCACTTTAATGACTTCCGCAAAGATAAACCAGTACAGCCCCAAGCCGAAGGCCTTTGCCAGGGAATGCGTCAGGACGTAGAGCCAAGAGATACCGCAGACGAACAACACCAGCTCGCCAGCGGTTGCGGCCAGCGCCGCCCGCCAGAACGTCGGCTGGGAACGCTCGAAGATATAACCGACCAGCCCGGCTACCAAAGGATAGGCAATCAGGTAACCGCCCGTTGGACTCAAGAATTGGAGAAAGCCGCCGGGCCCGAGGGGATAGAAGACCGGCAGCCCGAGAGCACCCAAGCTCAAATAGACCACCAGGGCAACAAAGCCCCGGCGGCTTCCCAGTCCCAATCCCACCAAAAGCACGCCGAGATTCTGCACGGTCAGCGGCACCGGAGTTCCGGGAATTCGCAAGTAAATGCGTGCGCAGAAGGCGACAAAGAAGGTGGCACCCACGATCAGGGCTGCCTGCATGGCGAGGTCGAGCGCACGATGCCGATGGGCTGCAACCGTAATGCCTGAATCCTTCACGATGCCTCCTTGATTTACGATCGGGCAGCAGTTCCCGGTGGCGACGACTTGTTCTCGGCATTGGCGAGACGCTGTCGGACGCGCAAAAACGCGGATACCAGGGCCCATATAACCGCTCCGGCGGAGAGGCCCACGATCAAAAACCACCAAATCATCCGCACGGCCATTTAGGATATCAAAAGAAAAGACGGCGGGGATTGACGGGTTACGCCGTGCGCAGACGATTTTGCCAATGCGAGCGAACGAACCAGAGGACTCCCACTACCACAGCAACAACAATCAGGGCATCAAAACGGTGAAAATATTTGCCTAACTCGCGCCAATTTTCCCCTAGTTTCTCGCCCAACCAGGCCAGGCCTAAACACCAGGGCCATGAGCCCAGAAATGTGTACAAGTGAAAGCGAACTCGAGGCATGCGGGCGATGCCCGCCGGCAAAGCGATGAACGTTCGAATCACCGGCAGCAAGCGAGCCACAAATACCGCCAGATAGCCCCACCGCGCAAAGAAGCGATCCGCCCAGTCGAGCTCCCGTCGGCCCAGCAATACCCATCGCCCATAACGTTCAACCAGCGGACGTCCACCGTAGCACCCTATCTCGTAAGCCACCAGCGACCCTACATTACAGCCGAGAGCGCCTGCCGTCGCCACCCAGAGCAATTTCATTGTGCCGCCGAAAACTAAGTAGCCGGCGAAGGGCATAATCAGCTCCGAAGGCAAAGGAATGCAGGCCGACTCAATGGCCATCAGAACGACGATGCCGCCATACCCGGTCTTGGCTACCAGTGATTTGATGAGGAAAAAAAGCAGAGTCAGGATCTTTTCGGTCATGAGCAAAGGGCCAAATTTGGCAAGCACCTGTCCAGCCACTTCCGTACGAATCGCTGACGTGACCGAAAACCAAGCACCCAAATTTGGTGCTTCAAAACGATCCTTCCTGAGTAAAGGTGAAGCCTGGCAGGGCGGCGCCTGCGGCGGTCTTGGTGACTTTCACGCGCACCGTGGGCGCGTCGGGTGCATTCACCTCCGCCGGCCGCAGCACCGCGTACTGGGAAAACACTTCGTTGTAAAGCTTGGTCACCAGATAGTCCTGACCATTGTCGTCTTTACGCCACACTTGACCAAGTTGGATGGACTTGACCGCCATAAACGTCTCTTGTCCAGAGTAAAGGCCATAGAAACGATCGTCAACGTGTCATTGCCTCCTCTGTTTGTTAAGATGGCCAGCTGTCAGGGAGGACGAAGATGCCGCGAGGAATTACCCCCAGGCGGCCAACCAAGACAGGAAGGCACGAAATAACCCGGTCTAAACTGGGTAGGTCAGCTCGAGCTCTCGAGCTTCGCTCGCTTCCGAGCAAAGCACCGCGACCTGCTAGACGATCGACGGCGAGAGTCCGCGGTTATGATCCGACCGCTCGAGATAGGGTTGGGGAAATCCTAAAGCGTTTCGACCAGCATTATCCCGAGGTCACCTGTGCCTTGACCCACAAAAATGCCTGGGAACTGCTGGTAGCGACGATTCTCTCGGCTCAATCAACCGACATTCGCGTCAATATGGTGACGCCCGAGCTTTTCAGAAAATACCCAACGGTGCAGGATTTCGCCCGCCTCGAGCCGCAAGCGCTTGAAGCTGACATCCGCTCGACGGGATTCTTTCGCAATAAGAGTCGATCGGTGGTGGGTGCGGCACGGCGAATTGTCGATGAATTCGCGGGCACGGTTCCCGACGAAATGGGCCACCTACTTACCTTGCCGGGCGTCGCCCGAAAAACCGCGAATGTGGTTCTTGGCACCTGGTTTAAGAAAGCCGATGGCGTCGTCGTGGACACACACGTTCACCGCATCTCGCGACGACTCGAACTTAGCAGGAACCACGATCCCAAGAAAATCGAACAGGACCTCATGCGAGTCATTCCTCGCGAAAAATGGATCTTATTCTCACATCAAGTCATCTGGCACGGCCGCAGACTTTGTTTGGCCAGGTCACCGAAATGCTGCGAATGCCCACTGGAAAATCTCTGCCACGCCGGCGACAAGACCTGGAGCAC
>JAFAPG010000248.1 GCA_019247235.1 Acidobacteriota bacterium | reverse complement strand
GCCGATATAGACGATATCCGGATCGCTCTTCGGGACTTCGTACAGCAGCACCCGCACGCCCTTCAGGCCGGTCAGATCGCGCGAGGGGGGCGCATCCGCGCCGGCCGCGGGTTTGGCAGATGGATCTACCGCATACACATTGAAATTCTCATCTCCACCGTTGTCTTTGGCGTAGAGGATGTACTTACCGTCCCGTGACCATAGGTATCCTGCGACCGGCCGTTTAGTCTCTGTAGTAAGCAGGCGGGCGGCACTGAATGGCTCACTCACTGTCTTTACGTACACATTACGAGTGTCTTTCCAGGGTTTGAGAAATGCGATGTACTTGCCGTCGGGGGAAAGCTCAGCTGCCGCAATCTCTGGATTGCCGAAGATTAGCTCCCGGTCGATCAGCGGCGGGGTGCCTGCTTTGTCTGCATTCGCAGTGGCAACGGATGCGAGCAGCAAAACACCCACTAGGCCGAATAAGAGCTTCATATGCAGTAGTTCCTTTCTGTGGTCCTCGAAATACCAGGGCCGTCTCGAATCTGAAGAAAGCGCCATTCTCCTCCTGCTTGGTCTGAGGCGCAAGAGCCGGTCGTGAACATTGTGGGATTATCCGGCAAAACCCTGCTCCGGGCGGCAAAGGAAGCTCGCACTGTTTTTAGATTCGTGGAACGCCTGCGGGAACCTTGGGCACTTCATCCTTGCCGTCTAGAAACGAGATCCTGAAAGCAAAGGTAGTAATCGCCCACATACGCCAAGGCTCGTGACGGTTTCACTCGGAGCCTCGTCGGCATGATGTTGGCCCGATACCGCTCAATGTTGATCCGCAGGATTCCGCCTCAGAGAGTACGGGTCTCGCGCATCGGCGTGGAGATGGAGGCTATCCTCGGTGCGAGTTAACTTCCAATTCCCAATCAGTCGTGTGTCATCGGCAAAAAGCTCACGTTTCCGAGCGATCATTTCCATCATAAGCATTGCCGGCCCGGCTGCGTTGGCAGTAAGCCGACGAGCCTCGTCGATATACCAATGGTTATGGAGCACATCCGCGAAGATGACCGCATTCCAGGCGGCGTAGGCCACTTCCAATGCCTTGCGGATTTGAAGTTCAGGTGCCTCGCTCCGAAGTAGTGGGGCTGCGAACTGCAGCAAGGTCTCCGAGATCTTTCGATCGGGAAATGCCGTCGCTGGACCCTTCGCCATCTGCTCAATGCTCCGAATCTTCATTGTAGGCCGGCGCAATTGGCCGCGGCAATTTTATCTAGCTGATCCCGACAGCCGGTACTTTAAACACTCAACTCTCAGCAGCAACTCTTTTTCGAGGGCGGCTTTCGCGTGACTATCACCTTGCGCACGCAGACGGAAAATACGGCAGAACCATTTCTTAGCCGAGCGCCGAGGTTCTTTCCTAGCCAATCGGCTTAGCTGTTCTTTGGGGTCTTCGGTTCGGAATGAATCTTGCCTCGGTGCGACCCAACTCTCCCGCCATCCGGGATGACATAGTTGTTTCCAGTCCCGTGCATTTCGGCCAGATTCTCGTCGACGCGCGGCTCCGATGAAGCATTTAGCTGATGTGCCCGCAATCGTGGACCAGCTCGAAATGGAGTTCATCCTGATATCATTCGTACGCCCAAGCGGAGCAACCATGCAGATTTTGCGCCTCTTTTTTCTGCTTTTGTCGACCACCACTGTGTGCGCACAGCAGTACGATCTCGTGCTCGAAGGCGGACGTGTGATGGATCCTGAAACCGGCGTGGATGCCGTACGCAACGTTGGTATCCGCGAGGGAAGGATCGTTCGCATCTCATCCGAGACGATGAGCGCACGCCGTGTGGTCCATGCCAGCGGCCTGGTTGTGGCTCCCGGATTCATTGACCTGCACCAGCACGGGCAGGACCTCACCAGCCAGCGTGTCAAGGCGCTCGATGGCGTCACCATGGCACTGGAATTGGAAATTGGTGCACCCGACGTCGCTCAGTTTTTGAAAGCTAAAGAAGGACGCTCCCTGATCCACTACGGCACTGCGGCCAGCCATGTGGCGGCGCGGGCGCTGGTTTTCGGTACCCCGCTGCCGGTCGGGACCATCCTGCCCAAGAGCGGACCGGCTACCGACCGGCCGGCCACGCCCGAACAGATCGAGGGCATGCGAAAGCGGCTGCGTGAGGAGCTTGAGGCTGGCGGCTTAGCCGTCGGGATGGGAATCGAGTACACGCCCGGAGCAACTCGGCTGGAGGTGATTGACATGTTCCGCCTTGCCGCCCAGCGGAGAGTCCCGGTCTACACCCACGCGCGCAGCTCGGGCCGCGTCGAGCCCGGCCCCACGGTTCAGGAGATCAGCGAGGTCATCGGAGCGGCCGCCATCACGGGCGCTTCTCTGCACATTGTGCACATCAACAGCACCTGCCTGCGCGACGTTTTCGAATGTCTGTCCATGGTCGAAGGAGCGCGGGCTCATGGCCTGGATGTGACCACCGAAGCATACCCCTACATCGCGGGCATGACTTCCATAAACTCAGCGCTGTTCAACCCCGGCTGGCAGGATAAGTTTGGCATCGGCTACGGGGACCTTATGCTTCCCGAAACGGGCGAGCGCCTCACACAGGAGCGTTTCGAGCAACTGCATAATTCCAGCAACACCCACTGGGTGGTGATCTTCAACAACAGGCAGGAAGTAATCGACAAAGTGATCCCTCACCCCCTAGTGATGATCGCCAGTGATGGCCTCGAAGGCCATCCCCGTAACGCCGGGACATTTTCGCGCGTGCTGGCCCAATATGTCCGCGAAAAGGGGACGATCTCCCTAATGGGTGCTCTCCGAAAGATGAGTCTCATGCCAGCGGAAATGCTGGAGCGTTCGACTCCCGCGGCACGCAACAAAGGCAGGTT
>JAFAPG010000624.1 GCA_019247235.1 Acidobacteriota bacterium | reverse complement strand
AGAGCCTGCCGTTGCCGGCCGCTTTTATCCGTCAAACCCTGTGACCTTGCGCGATGATGTAACCGCGTACCTCGAGCCTGAGCAACTCCGTGTGCGAGCTATCGGGTGCTTAGCTCCCCATGCCGGCTATATGTACTCAGGCCAAGTGGCGGGGGCGGTATTTTCGAAAGTGGAGATTCCCTCGACCTGCGTGCTGCTTGGACCCAACCACACCGGACGCGGACACCCATTGGCGTTGATGAAAGAAGGGCAGTGGCGAACTCCGCTCGGCGATGTCCAGTTAGACTCGATACTGGCGACGCAGCTGCTAGAGGCTTTTCCTGCATTGGTCGAAGACTGGCGCGCCCACCAATCTGAACACGCCATCGAAGTGGAGCTTCCCTTCTTGCAATTACTGCGTCCCCACCTCAAGTTCGTTCCCATCGCCATCGGTACCGGGCGCTGGCTGCTGCTCGAGCAATTGGGAGAAGCACTGGGCCGAGTGATCGCAGTGCAGAAAGATGCGGTACTGATGGTAGCCTCAAGCGACATGAACCATTACGAGGATGATGCTACGACTCGCGTGAAGGACCACAAAGCCATCGATAGAATTTTGCAAATCGATGCCGCGGGACTCTACCAGACGGTGATGAACGAAAGCATCAGCATGTGCGGCTTTGGCCCAGCGGTGGTTATGTTGACGGCCGCCAGGAAATTAGGCGCTCACTGTGGAGAATTGATCCAGTATGCCACCTCTGGAGATGTCTCGGGTGATCGCGAAACCGTGGTTGGCTACGCGGCAATACTGGTCAAATAAAATGGAATCCGCGCTCTCTACCTAGAATAGCCCGCATTTAGAGCTTGCCTGGCCCCAATAACTGCAGGGCCCGCGCCCTTGTGACTCGCATGACCGAAGAATCATTTCCGATGCTCTCAAGAACCGGTGCGATAGCCTGGACGTCTGCCAGCATGTGGCTTTGTTCGAGATCCTGCATTCGCTTGAGATCATCGTCGAGGGCGAGCTTTTGGTATTTGTGAAAATAAGCCAGACGCCGGCCGAACTCGAGCGTGGTTGAGAGTCCTTGAAAGAGATCTGTTAGCTGCTCGACAGCGGGCATTAAAGAAAAATTGTAAGTCGCTTGGGTATGGACCGTGCCATCGTTGTAGCTGAGAGTTTTGGCACCCGTATTGGCGATGTTTTTACGACCCGAATCGATCGTCCCGTTAAAGAATCGCGCCTGCTTGGCCAATGCGAAGATCTGCTGGCGAACTTGCTCGGAGGGCGAGAACTGGAATGTCACCGGGTCGGCCGGATCAGCGTCCCGACTCAGCTGGCCGTTTGAACTGTAAGATCCGTGACCATCGCGCGAAATGCTAATCTCGTAATGACTGGGATTGGCCCCAGGGAAATCCAAGGTAAAACTTACCATCGAACTCGCCGGCTCGTCGGAGGGAAAGGCGACCACGGCGCATAAGGCGCACCCAACAATTGCTGCAACTCTTTGATACCTAGTCATGGCAGAGATTATGCCAAACCCACCCCGGCAAAGGCGAATCAGGCAGCCGCAACCTTCGCAGCTTGAAAACAGGGGAAAGTATCGCGCCCGCGGGAATCGCCCACTCATCGTCACTATCCCCACGGTTGCGTTTTCCTGAATTTTTCGGACAACGTAAAGCGCAAATGTGAGGGAAGTCGGCGTGTTGAATGGCCGGAGTGTGTCCAGTCGCAGTAGGGGCCTTGCGCACATTCCGGCTGAGGGGAATTGTCTGGATGCCTAATTGTGATTCAAGCCCCTTGCCCGGACTAAGAGCCGTTCGACACACAAATTCAACGAAAAATCACCAGGCGCCGGACGAGGACTGGACGCCGGCGATGTTGTGCGTCTGCTAGCTAATTTGCAGCGTCAAGTTCATGCTTTCGAATCCGATCACGCTAGGGCCAGGCAGCGCTCGATCGAGCTTAATATTGGGCTGCTTACACGGCCTGCTTGCCCAAGGTGATTGAGGTATGCAAATCGCAGATGGCAATGGCCAAGGCATCGGCCGCATCGGCGGGTTGAGGAATCTCTTGCAGTCCTAGAAGGCTGCTTACCATGGCTTGGACCTGTTGTTTTTCCGCTCGGCCATAGCCCACCACGGCCGATTTGATGGTTAAGGGTGCGTATTCGGCAACCTGGATGTTGTGGCAGGAGGCGGCCAGCATGGCCACGCCGCGCACTTGGCCAAGTTTGAGTGCCGATTTTACATTGAGCGCGTAAAACACCTCTTCAATGGCAACACGGTCGGGATGATGCGTTTCGATCAGAGTCGATAACTTCTTGAAAACGGACGCGAGCCTTTGGCAAAGAGGCGCTTGGCGCGACAGGCGAATCACTCCGTATTCGACGCAAGCCAGTTCCTGACGGGAATCCAGTTCCACCAGGCCGTAGCCAGTGCACTCGTTGCCGCAATCAATTCCTAACACCAGCATCATGCAGAGTGTACTTGAAAGCCTGCCTTAGCTCGAACCGCCGTTGGTTTACCGAGCGAGTTCCCTTTTGGTTTGAGATTAACACCATCTGAATTTGTAATCTTTGTGCCGGCCTTTTCCGGGGAGACTTGCGGATGGTAATCTGTACATCTTCCGTGGCATGCGAACCCGTCTTGCGTGTATCCGGTAGCGTTTTGGACAGCGGAAAGATCAAGGAGCAGGCGATGAAAATTGGGGTTTTGACCGGGGGCGGAGATTGTCCAGGTTTGAACGCGGTGATCCGAGCTGCCGTTCGCAAAGGAAGTTTTCACTACGATGACAAATTCGTGGGTTTCATGGAGGGTTGGCGCGGTCTGATGGAGGATAAAAGCATGCCTCTCGACCTCGAAACGGTTGCTGGAATACTTCCGCGAGGCGGCACCATCCTGCGCACGTCCCGTACCAATCCAGCCAAAAAGTCAGACGGCCTGGATAAATGCATCGGCACGTTGCGAAAACATGCGGTCGACGCACTCATTGCTATCGGCGGCGACGACACGCTTTCGGTGGCAACGAAGTTGTTCGATAAAGGAGTCAAGGTTGTCGGGGTGCCGAAGACTATTGACAACGATTTAGAGGGTACCGATTTCACCTTCGGCTTCGACACCGCGGTCAA
>JAFAPG010000602.1 GCA_019247235.1 Acidobacteriota bacterium | reverse complement strand
GTCGCGGGTGACGCTGACCGGGGCGGAGATTCCGCGTACTCTGATCGAGCCATCCAGCTCGGGAAGAGCCAAGCGCGCAAGCTGCCAGAGCCAACCTAACAGAGCCATCGCAATCACTCCCAGCAGCACTAAGAGGTAGCCGAGAATGGCAAAAGTTCTGATTGGGGGAGGAATGGAAGCTCGAGCGGTGAGGATATTTGAGGACATGACCGAGATTCGATTGTAGGGGGCCCCGGATGGCAATGACAATGGCGGCCTGCTCTGCTGCCAGCGCCCCAGCAAGCGAATCCAGTATCATTCCTAGGTCAATCATGAATTGTTCATATTGCCATGCCGAAATACCTGAAATGCGCGCTTTTTGCCCCGAGTGCGGCCAAGCTGTCGAGCAGTTTGAGAGTGAGGAAAGAGCCCGGGATCTACAAGCGGCAGTTCTTGGCGCGCTCGCCTACCTAACCTTCCTACCGGCGCTTCTGTTTCTTATCATCCCTCCGCTGCGACGGCACAGCTTCGTGCGCTTCCACAGCTGGCAGTCGATTTTTTTTGCCGTCTTAAGTCTGCTTCTAATAGTCGTCGTGCGATTGCTGTTTGCGCTTTTATCTTTGCTGCCGGGCATCGGATTTTTGCTCGCCTGGCTGTGCGTAGGTGTGGTGTCGATTGCCGTGGTTATAGTGTGGTTAGTATTAGTGCTCAAGGCAGCTCTGGGCCGAGTCTATCAGCTGCCCTGGATTGGTGCTCAGGCTGCACGATTGGCCGGCTAGGGACGGGGTGGGGATGCTATCTCCTGATGGGAATTCTCTTGGGTGCTGGGAGCGCGCTTGACAGGAGTATCTCCGAAATGGCATTCCTATCTCCTTTGCCTAGTGGTCGGCCGCAGCCGGCGCACTTAGGAGTGAGGAACCTTTGAGAGTCAAAGTTTTCTATCACGATCGCTGTTTTGACGGAGCTTCGTCGGCAGCGCTGTTTTCCAGATTCTATGGAGAACGAATTCGCAACGATGTGGTGTTCCTCTATTCTGGGCTCTTGCATCGCGCCGGTTCTCTATTTAACGAGGCTGATTTTGACGGTGACGAAAATGTGATTGTGGATTTTAAGTACTCAAGCTCAGAGAAAATCACCTGGTGGTTTGATCACCACGAGAGCGCATTTCTCAGCGGCGCGGATGCGGCCCATTTTGAACAAGATCAAAGCAATCGCAAGTTTTATGATCCAGCATTTAAATCTTGCACCAGTTTCATCGCCACCATTGCCGAGCAGAGGTTTGGATTCAATCCGGCGCCAGTTGCCGAACTGATTCGCTGGACCGACATTATCGACGGCGCTTTGTATCCCGATGCCAAGACAGCGGTCGAAATGAAGGAAGCCGCCATGCAGCTTACGATGGTGATTGAATCCACACAGGACGCCGGATTTCTTCCACGCTTGATCCCCCACCTGGCAACCCGGTCACTCGCGGAAGTCATCCAGGCACCATTTGTTGCCCCGCTGCTGCCGCCTCTGCTTGAGCGCCACCAAAAGTCGGTTGAAATTCTACGCGGCCGCACCGAGGAACGTGAAGGCACGTTATTTTTTGATATTAGCGACCAGGAACTGGAAGGCTACAACAAATTTGTGCCCTATTATTTACATCCCAAGTCCATCTATAGCGTCGGACTGAGCAAAAGCAGCTTTCGCGTCAAGGTTTCCGTGGGATCGAATCCCTGGGCGCCCTCGGCTCCTCAGGTCAATCTGGCCAAGGTTTGTGAACGATATGGAGGGGGCGGGCATGCACGCGTGGGTGCAATTTCCTTCAACGTGAGCGAACAGGAGGCGGCGCATCGGGCCGCCCAAGAAATCGTAGCCGAGCTTCGGGCCAGCGTTCGCAGGGCGAGCCCCAGTCAATGATCGTGGCGATGGGTTCCGATGTAAGTAAGCGTCTTCCCCCCGGGCGCGAGCACCGGACTAGGCTGCAGGCTTTGCGCACCGTTGCCCTGTTAGAGTTTGCTAAGGGCCTACTCGTTCTGGTGGCCGCATTCAGCTTGATGTTTCTGGTTGATCCCAGTGATCTCGCGGCCGGATTTCTGGATTTTCTTCACATTAGCCCGGATCGACACTTCGCCCAACTGTTACTGAATTTAGCCGATAGCCTGAGCAATGCCAAAGAGTGGGTCATTCTTGTCACTGCGTGTAGCTATTCCGGATTGCGTTTTGCCGAGGCCTACGGCTTATGGAAGGCAAGGGCCTGGGCGGAGTGGATCGCATTGATTTCCGGTGCCCTTTATTTGCCATTCGAGATTCGCTTGCTCGCTCACCGCCTCACCTTGTTCCACGCTGCCGTTCTGATCGTTAATCTCGCGATCGTGGCATTCATGTTCTACTTGCGCATTTATGTTCCCCGCCATGAACGCCTGAGCTTTCCATCGCCCCGCATCGGTTAGAATTGAAGCAGCGCCTCGAAGCGAGTGCAGAGACATTGTTTCCTCTCAACAAGCTGAATAGAAGAAATTTCCTGTTTGCCACTGCACTGGCGGCCGGGGGAGTAACAGGCTTAGCGGGCGAAGGATTTGCCGAGACCCACGAACTAAAAGTCGTAAAGCTTGAAATTCCGCTCGAGCGGCTTCCCCGAAGTTTTGATGGGTTTACCATCGCTCAACTGAGCGACTTCCACTACGAGTTGTTTACCGCTAAACCCATAAGCCAGGCAGTAGAGATGGTAAATCGTCTGGCCCCCGATTTGGTTGCTTTGACCGGGGACTTTGTTACTTCCCCCCTGTTCGAAGGGCCTCGGTCGCTCAGAAAGGTAGCCGCGCTGGCCGCTCCTTGTGCCGCCATTTTAAGCAAACTAAGGGCGCGATATGGAGTCTACGCTGTGCTGGGCAACCACGATGTTGCCTCCGATTCGGGACGAATCACCCGCATCCTCGCCGACAATGAGATCCCGGTGCTTCGCAATCGTGCGATCGCTCTCAAACGGCGAGCGGACAGGATCTGGTTAGTAGGCCTTGATGACGCGTTTATCGGTCGCCCAGATCTGGGAGAGGCGCTCAAGGAGGTTCCTGCCGACGAGGCCACGATCCTGTTAGCGCACGAGCCCGACTTTGCCGATGAGGCGGTGCTGTTGCCGATCGATCTGCAACTTTCCGGCCACTCGCATGGTGGCCAGGTTTGGATTCCTGGCCTTGGCGCGCCATGGCTTCCCCCCTTGGCCAGAAAATATCCTCGCGGGCTTTATCGCATTCGCAATCTGACCTTGTACACCAATATCGGTATCGGCACCATTCATGCGCCCATCCGCATCAATTGTCCACCCGAGATTACCCTCATTCGTCTGCGTGCCCTGAACAGCTGAGATTCCTTTCCGCCCCGATGCCTGCCTCGTCCCGTCACCAAGCTTGGCCTCAGTGGCGCCGCGCTCGATCCTAGGAAGTTACTTCTCGACAGCGCTGAGACTGGGTCAACCTCATGGTGATGATTCATCAAAAGCTAGTCGAACACGCAATAGCATGGCTGCGCAGCTACGGATGCGGCGTCGTTCTCTCCGAGCAAAGTTGCGCCAGCGGAGAGATTCCGGATGCAATCGGCTGGAAGGGTGCTTGCCATTCCGTGTTGGTGGAGTGCAAAATTACCCGGCAGGATTTTTTAGCCGACACTGAAAAGGCTTTTCGCCGTGCGCCGGACAGAGGTATGGGATGTGAACGCTTCTATCTTGTTCCCCGCGGACTGCTGCAGGCGAAGGAATTACCTCAAGGATGGGGGTTGCTGGAGCTAGAGGACAGGCGGGTTCACCTGGCCAGCGCTGCGGCAACCAAAATGCGGAGCGTTCGCGGTTTTCGTTGGGAGATGAATCTCTTGCTGGCGAGTTTACGTCGCGTGGAGATACGCATCGAACCCCAGTCCATCACTGATTTCCTGAAATGGAAAAATAGAATGGCGGAGTACAATCGCGGTCGATTGCCCGAAGGACTTTGCCCCGCCCAGCAAGAAAGCAACTGCTTCTTGGACAACAACCGATAAGCCCCAAGCGTCGCGAGCTCTCTAGACTGCGCATACAATCACTACACTGGAGTTCATTCCGAAAGGCTCGCCGGTCGATGGCTGTTGGCGCGATCAGCCAGAGGAACTCCTGAGAGGGTACCGGCATTCATTTAAAGGCTATAATTCCCGCAGTTCGCACATGGAGGGCGCATCATGACTCTGGGCGAAGAGCTTCGCAGGAAATATGCACTAACGAGCTTCAAAGCAAGTGGAAATTCCATGGTAATTTTGGCCATCAATGAAGCGCTCGAGATCGCAGCTGCCATCGCCGACCAGGAAAAAGCTCCCAGCGTAGCAACCAACATCCGCAAATTGAAATGGACGGAACGCTCGCTTGCTCCCGCCCGCCACGCAACCCTCAATGTGGTTCCCTACTCGGCTGCAGCTGAAACTCGCCATTAGCCTGCAACCACAACCCAAGGCGACGACCGGTTGACTCTGGCCGCCCCTAAACTTGCTTGCGAGAGTTCGTTTTCTCGAGTAGTAGGCGAGAAAAATCGCGTAAGTGTCTGTTCAATATTTATTTAGGCTCGCGATCCGACAACCGTTGCATGCCAGCTTTCAAGGGCAAGCTGATTCCGAAGTGTGTATAGCTTCACCACCTCCCTCGGGACAATGGCAGGCGATGTTTTCACGATTGCGTACTCCTTGTGACTGGCACTTCGGTCCAACTGGCGCATCGCTGAGGAGTCTGCCGCAGTCCGGCCCGGGGCAAAGAGCGGTAAGGTGAATTGCGGTTGCCTGCGAAGCTTTCGCCACTGCAGGTCAGGACCTTCAAAGGGCTCGAGCCTCGAGCATGTCTTCCGGCTCTCCAGAGCAGAGCGTGGAACGACATTACAAATGTGATATCCCCTAGTGACTCCTGTAATCCGTGGAAATCCTTTTGTGGTTTCAATTTACGAGTGCAAAGGCGGAAGATACAGGGAATGCCGAAGCGTCAGATGAAACCTGGCGAACGCCTAGCCGAGCGTCGATTCGCGCTTGGATTAACATTTCGTCAAGTCCATCAGGAGAGCATCCGGCTAGCGAAACGAATGGGCAACCGCCGCTACATGATACCGGCCAGCCGGCTTCATGATTTCGAAACCAAAAATGTCGTTCCTAGTATCTACCGCTGTTATACGCTGGCTTGGGTATACAACTGTAAGATTCGCGACCTGTTTGAAATCTACGGAATTCCACGAAAGTAAAAGCTGGCGAGACGATTGGCTGAGCCTGGGAGGCATATGGTGTGCTCCTGCTAGAATTGTGAATAAGTCGGCTCTGTCCTCTAACGACCGATTCCCAGATCTGGTTTTTCTTTCTCTCCATGCTCTGCCAAAGCGTATTGCCGCACGAGGATAAAACTAGGATTTTCATCCTCTCGCCGGCGCGCATTTCCGGAGTTCGGGCCAGCCAGGTCACAAGCGAGCGAGCACAATTTGCTTTGGCTAAGAAGCTGCGAGAACAAGGGGCGAGCTTAGGCGAGGTGTTCAGTTTCATTAGTGGTCTGTACTTTCGCGGCAAGTGGGCGTACGCGAGGGCCTTTGCCGCCCCTCCATCGGATTTGGCTGGCGCTTACGTGATCACCGCTTCGGCTGGGCTGGTTCCCCCTGAAACCCGGGTGACGCTTGAGCAGCTACGGGAAATCTGTTCCGGCGATGTTCATCTCGCGAATCCGCACTATCGGGGGCCGCTCGATCGTGACCTGGCCCAGCTTTCTCGCCGAGCCAGCTCCGGTTGCCAGTTCGTTCTTCTGGGCAGCATTGCCACCTCTAAGTACGTCGAACCGTTGTTAGAGATTTTTCAAGAACGTTTGCTCTTTCCTGCCGAATTTGTGGGCCGGGGTGACATGAGTCGAGGCGGGCTTTTGTTACGTAGCGTGAGTGCCGGTACCGAATTAACCTATGTCAAGCTCGGCTCGGCTCTACGCCATGGTCCTAGGCCACCTAAGCTCATTCCTCGTAGTTGATAGTATCGGCATGGCGCAACCAGGAAGTTGACGCCCTGGCCGATCATGGGAACATGTGGCTGTCGATGACCAGGTCCGGCCTGAGTGCTGGCTGTAAGAGCTCGGAGAGGCACCCGGTCGCTGCGGGTGAG